>NZ_JBSZCP010000055.1:0-33832 GCF_054166785.1 Cyanobacterium sp. | reverse complement strand
TTTATTTATTTTTTCGACTTTGCTATCAATGCTTTAACTTACCAAGCGCGTCACCATTACATTTTCTTGGGCGATATTTGTCCCGACGAAAGAAGCTAGGGAAGTCAATCCCTTGAATACCTTACGCACATTACTGCATCTCTATTATAGCGCATTATACTAACGATCAAGAAATATAAAGCCGTCATCAATGACAGGGTTTTAAACCCATTTTTTTTGATAAATAAATTAAAACAACTAGGATTTGCTCGATTAATCATAATATTGATTTACAAAAGAGCAACTTTTTATTATCTCCCATGATTTCACCCAATGGGGTAATTTATTCATATAACGTAACCCTATGATATAATCAGGTATGATATTTCAAAACCTTGAAAACTAGATATAGACGGACAATAGTCACCAAAGCTAAGGCTAAAAACTAATGTCTATAATCGTCTAAAATCAAGACTATGAAAGTTGTTGCCACTACCTAGTCAGCAACAGAAATTTAACTCAATGACCTAAAAAAGAAAATAAAATTAGGTCATAACACAGAAACTGTATATATTATAGATAAATTATGAAAGACCTCGCTCGATATAGAAATATTGGGATTTTTGCCCACGTTGATGCTGGAAAAACTACCACTACAGAAAGAATCCTAAAATTAACTGGTAAAATTCATAAACTTGGCGAAGTACACGATGGTGCCGCTACCACCGACTTTATGGAACAAGAGCAGGAGCGAGGAATTACCATTCAATCCGCCGCTACAAGCTGTTTTTGGAAAGATCATCAATTCAATGTTATTGACACCCCCGGACACGTTGACTTTACCATCGAAGTATATCGTTCTTTAAAAGTTCTTGACGGTGGTATTGGGGTATTCTGTGGTTCTGGGGGGGTTGAACCTCAGTCCGAAACCAACTGGCGTTATGCTAACGACTCTAAAGTGGCTCGTGTAATCTACGTCAACAAATTAGACCGTACTGGTGCCGATTTTTATAGCGTTGTTAAGCAAGTAAAAGAAATTTTGGCCGCTACTCCTTTAGTAATGGTATTACCCATCGGTGTTGAGAATGAATTTAAAGGGGTTGTAGATTTACTCACCCGCAAGGCTTGGATTTGGGATGACTCAGGAGATCCTTTAAACTACACCATCGAAGATGTTCCTGCGGACATGGTGGACGATGTGGAAATGTACCGTGAGCAGTTAATTGAGACGGCGGTGGAACAGGATGATGAGTTGATGGAAAAATATCTTGAGGGTGAAGAAATTGCCATTGAAGATGTTAAGCGTTGTATCCGTAAGGGAACCCGTGAACTAGCTTTCTTCCCTACCTACTGTGGTTCTTCTTTCAAAAACAAAGGTGTTCAATTAGTGTTGGATGCGGTAGTAGATTATTTACCTGCACCTAATGAAGTTAATCCTCAGCCCATTGTGGATTTGGAAGGTAACGAAACTGGTCAATTTGCAAAGGTTGATGCGGAAGAGCCTTTTAGAGCTTTAGCTTTCAAGATTATGGACGATCGCTACGGTGCCTTAACTTTTACCCGTGTTTACTCTGGTAAATTAGAAAAAGGTATGACCGTATTAAATACCGCTACTGGTAAAACTGAGCGTGTGGGTAGAATCGTAGAAATGCACGCTAACGATCGCATCGAGGTTGACAGCGCCCAAGCAGGGGACATTGTCGCCATTGTGGGTATGAAGAATATCCAAACTGGTCACACCCTGTGTGATCCTAATCATCCTGCCACCCTAGAGCCCATGGTATTCCCTGAGCCTGTAATCTCCATTTCCATCAAACCTACCCAAAAAGGTGGTAACGAAAAAATGGGTATGGCTCTTAGTAAAATGGTACAAGAAGATCCTTCTTTCTATGTGGAAACTGACCAAGAAAGCGGAGAAACCATCATTAAAGGGATGGGTGAATTACACCTCGATATTAAGGTGGACATTCTCAAACGTACCCACGGGGTAGAAGTGGAAGTAGGTAAACCTCAAGTAGCTTACCGTGAGTCTATCACCAAGGTAATTAACGATAGTTACACCCACAAGAAACAGTCTGGGGGTTCTGGACAATTTGGACGTATTGACTATACCATCGAACCTGGTGAACCTGGTACTGGCTTCCAGTTTGAGTCTAAAGTAACTGGTGGTAACGTTCCCCGTGAATTTTGGCCTGCGGTTAATAAAGGATTTGAAAGTAGTATTGAAAAAGGTGTCTTAGCCGGTTATCCCTGTGTAGATCTTAAAGTTACATTAACTGATGGTGCTTTCCACCCTGTGGATTCCAGTGCGATCGCCTTTGAAATTGCTGCCAGAGCGGGTTATCGTCAATCTTTACCCAAAGCTGGTCCTCAAATTCTTGAGCCTATCATGAATGTGGATGTTTTTACCCCCGAAGATCACATCGGAGACGTAATTGGTGATATTAACCGTCGTCGTGGCATGATTAAATCTCAGAATACCACTCCCATGGGTGTAAGAATTAAAGCTGAAGCTCCTTTAAGTGAAATGTTTGGCTACATTGGTGATTTACGTACCATGACTTCTGGCCGTGGTCAATTCTCCATGGAATTCTCTCACTATGCCCCTTGTCCTAGAAATATCGCTGATGAGGTTATCAAAGAAGCTAAAGAGCGTGAATTGGCTTTAGCCAAATAATTAAAACTATCAATTAGTTTTGTAGGGTGGGCATTGCCCACCTTTTTTGTTGATTATCTGCGCCAAGATACCTTGGGTAAGATTTGTTCTAAATTAGCTCTATCCTTATACTTAGTAGCAAAGTTAAGTAAAGAATCGAGGAGAGAATCAGAAAGATAATGGGGTTGTAAACCAAGATCTAATAATTTAGTATTTTTGGCGTTAAAGTAATGTTCCTCTAATTCAACCCTAGGGTTATCAATGTTATTGACTTCCACTTTTAGGCCGATGGTTTGACCTGCTTTTTGGACTAAATTAGCTAGTTCATTAATGCTAAACCTTTCCGTAAATTGGTTAAATACCCTAAATTTTCCAGCTTCTGCAGGGTTGGCGATCGCCAATTCCATACATCTTACGGTATCACGAATATCTAACAAAGCTCTGGTTTGCTGTCCGCTACCATATACAGTGAGAGGATGTCCGAGGGCTGCTTGAATACAAAAACGGTTTAAAGCCGTACCAAATACGCCATCATAATCAAGACGGTTAACCAACATTTCATCCATGCCAGTTTCCTCGGTTAAAACACCATAAACAATACCTTGGTTTAAATCCGTGGCACGAATACCCCAAACTTTACAAGCAAAATGGATATTGTGGCTATCATGTACCTTACTCAAGTGATAGAAACTGCCGGGCTGTTTAGGATAGGGTAATACATCCTTACGACCATTATGTTCAATTTCGATATAACCTTCTTCAATATCAATATTAGGAGTACCATATTCACCCATAGTACCGAGTTTTACTAAATGGGTATCAGGAAATTCCTCCTTAAGGGCATAGAGAATGTTAAGAGTACCTACCACATTATTAACTTGGGTAAATACAGCGTGTTCCCTATCAATCATAGAATAAGGGGCGCTGCGTTGTTCCCCAAAGTGGACTACAGATTCAGGCTCAAATTGACGAAAAGCCTTGATCAAAAAATCATAATTAGTAATATCACCGATGAATAGTTCAATTTTTTTACCCGTTAGCTCATACCAACGCTGAATACGTTGTTGGATAGGGGCGATGGGAGTTAGAGTTTGTGAACCTAATTTATCATCCCAGTGACGACGGGCTAAACTATCGAGAATTGCTACTTCATATCCTTTATTGGAGAGGTGCAGGGCTGTTGCCCATCCACAATAACCATCTCCACCTATTACTAATGCTTTCATCTTACTTATTTGTAGTT
This sequence comes from Cyanobacterium sp., assembly GCF_054166785.1. NCBI lineage: Bacteria > Bacillati > Cyanobacteriota > Cyanophyceae > Chroococcales > Geminocystaceae > Cyanobacterium > Cyanobacterium sp. Next base: position 29,954 of record NZ_JBSZCP010000055.1, on the reverse strand, counting down.
TAATATCAATATTTAGGTTAATTTACCAATTATTGGTACTCAAAAGATCATTTAATATGACTTTTTTTTGCTTAAAGTCCACATTATCACTAAATTTCCGTTTCTATTATTGTAGATGTGTTGGTTAATACATTTAATAGGGGAGAGGGAATAATTGATAATTGATAAATAATTATTTCTTGCTTTTACTCATTACCCATTACTCATTACCCATTACCCATTACCCATTACCCATTACTCATTACTCATTACCCATTACCCATTACTCATTACCCATTACCCATTATCCATTACCCATTACCCATTACTCATTACCCATTATCCATTACCCATTACCCATTACTCATTACTCATTACCCATTACCCATTACCCATTACCCATTACCCATTACCCATTACCTATTACCCATTACTCATTACCCATTACTCATTACTCATTACCCATTACCCAATCTAAACAACTGTCAATTCAAGAACACCATTAATTGATAAAATTGAGCTAATAATCAATTGCATTAATTTAAGAGGGATCAACGGAAATTATGACAAATTCCCCGTTTTATCAAGGAATACAGTACTTTAAAGAAGATTTACCCCACTTTGCTGAATATGGTGCAGAAAGTGCGATCGCCCCTAATGATACCGCCATCGCCTCTGCCACCGACAAAAAAGCAGTATATCAAACCCTTCTCGCCGCTGATGCCCTACGTTATCTAACCCTACATATTACCGCCACCAAACAATCAGGACATCCTGGGGGTTTTGCTAGTATCGCCGATGCGATCGCCGCTTTAGTCATGTTAGGACACAAAAACCTCATTACCGAAGTAGGACACCATGCCCCCGGGTTTTATAGCACCGTCTTTTTAGACCAATCCCTCGAAAAAATGGGCATCTACACCGTAGAAGACATGGGCAACAGATTTAGGGAAATGCACGGACTTCTCGGACACCTTTCAGGACAAATTCCCGGACTCCTCAACCCCGCAGGCCCCCTAGGACAAGGGCAACACTTCGCCATGGCAGGGGCAAAACTCCACCCCAACACCCTCTTTCCTGTTACCATCGGTGATGGCGGTTTAGGAGAACCCTACATCATGAGTAGTTTTGGACACTTTAATACTGCCTATCCCCAAGCTACTAACTTCCTACCCATCCTCGTTTGGAATGGATACTCCCAAGAACATCATAGTATGGTATCCACCAAAACCAACGAAGAGATGATCGCCTACTGGCAAGGCAACGGCTTCCAAGAAATCATCCTCGTTAATGCCAAAGATTATGACGACAGTAACCAAGCAGGAGAATACGTAGATAGCACCAAATTCTCCTTCGCTAAACGCCTAGAATTTACCCAAGCAATCCTCGAAGCCACCGATAGAGCCGCCAAATCAGCCCTTGGGGGTAAACTCACCGTCTTAATTGTCAAACAGTTAAAGGGCGCTGGAGTCCACAAAACAGGGTCAAAATCCCATAACCTCTACCCCGGAGATAGCCTCGACAAAGATTATATTGCCTCCGCCCTCCAAGAAAGAGCATTATCCAAAGAGGCTTGGGAATTAGTGCGTAGTAACTTCTCCCGTGCTAACGGAGGCCCTAACGTGGAAGTTGCCGTCACTGAAAAAGAATTACCCTTGTCCGACTTAGGCACATTACCCCTTACTGAATATCCCGTAGGCGGAGAGAAAAAAGTATCCACCACCGCCATGGGAGAATTAGTAGTCCATGTGGGTAAACAAGATCCTAATTTCATCGTTACCAATGCCGATGGTAATGCCGCTTCAGGTATAAATAACATCAACATCGGTTTAAAAATCCTTCACCCCACCACCGACGAAACCTACTTCCAACAACCCCAAGGACAGGTTTATGAGCCTTTGAGTGAGGATGCCTGTGCAGGTTTAGCCGTAGCCCAAGCCCTATTTGGGGCGCGTAGCCTTTGGTGTTCCTACGAATCTTTTGCTATCAATGGTTTACCCATCTGGCAAACCGTTACCCAAGCCATGGCAGAATTGAGAAGGGAAACCCCCTCCACCATTACCCTCTTTACCGCGGGGGCATTGGAGCAAGGGCGCAACGGTTGGACACACCAACGCCCTGAAATCGAAAATTACTTCGCAGGAATGATGCGTAACGGTAACGTATTCCCCCTTTTCCCCTGTGATGCCAATAGTACCCAAGCCTGTTATGAATGGGCGTTAAATACGAAAAATAAGGGTGTTACCATCACCGTTAGTAAGTCACCCTTACCCATTCTTACTACCTTTGAGCAAACCAGAGAAGCCCTTAAAAAAGGTGGGGTAATTCTCCATGAATCTGGAGGAGATAAAAAAGTTGTTTTTGCCGTCATTGGTGATATGACTTTAATTCCTGTGTTTGAAGCTGCCAAAGCCCTAGAAGCGGAAGGAATTGGGATACGTATTGTTTCAATTATTAATCCCCGTCGTTTATATCGTCCTACGGATGTGGCATGGGAAACCTGTACCGCTAAGGATGGTAATTTCCTTGATGATGCTGGTTTTGAGGCTCTCTTTGGGGGCGATGCCCTTATTGGTGTAACGGGTGGCACTAGCGGAATGTTAGAGCCTATTATGTTGCGCAGTAACGTTAAACGGGATACCTTTGCTTGGAAGCGTGGGGAAACCACCGCCAGTGCTGGGGAGTTGATGGCGTTTAATGGTTTAACGGCGGAAGCTCTTACTACCAGAGCAAAAGGTTTACTATAATTTTCTCTGTAGGGTGGGCGTTGCCCACCTTCTTTATGTATCGCTCATTAATTATTTAAGTTTTGCCAAATTTGATTGTAATGGGCGATCGCACTTTGGGGTAAAGGTTCGATAAACTCGCTTTTAGCAAAAATTTCTTCACTCATTGTTACCCGATTATTGCCAGTTTCAGCCCTTAGAATAGGAGAATTTCCCTTCGTAAAAAAGTTAATTCTTGTAGCAGAATCATCCTCCCAACAATAATTTATCCAGCGATAAATTTCCGTCAATTTTTCCTCAGAAAAATTATCTTCATAAGGATTAACCCACATATCAGCCCAAAGACTCGTTCCAGATTTAGGTATGATAGCCTTAATATTTCTATGTTGCTCTAACACAGGCAAAATATCCGTTGACCAACCCACCGCTAAGGATGTATCACCATTGATTAAAGGCTGTAAATAATTAGTAGAATCATAAAATTTTACCTGATTATTTAAACTCATTAACTCCTGATTAATTTCTGGAATTTCTTGAATATTTAAAGTATTGTAAGAATGTCCTAATTTTTTCAGAATTAAACCTATAATTTCTCTCGGTTGGTTTAACAAAGAAATTTGATTTCTTAACTCCATGCGCCACAAATCTGACCAATCTTCAGGGGTAAAACCCAAAGACTCTAACTTATCCTCTCGGTAAGCAATCATCGTATAACCCCAACGATAAGGCGCTGCCCATATTTCCCCTTCACCATCAAGACTTCCTTGAGCATTTCTAGTCACCAAATTTTGAAAAACAGGGGGTAAATTTTCCCAATTAGGTAAATCGTTTCTTTTGAGGGGTTGAATTAAATTATCTTGAATCGCAAGGGATAACCAATAATGTCCTAACGTCACCAAATCAGCCTTGTCTATCTTTGATTGAGTAAAAGGGAGAGGGGGTAATCTAAACCCAGATTCTTCCTCCGTAGAGGGTTTTTTTCCTTGCCATTTTTCTAAAAGTTTATATATTTCCCCTAAATTTGACTGTGGCTTAAAATTAATACTTTTTCCTTCATTTAATTCTTGATTAAAAGCTGTAATTAGTTGAACAGGGATTGAACCTTGGAGGAGTAATATTTTTAAGTCATGATTGGCTTGGCAACCAGCCATTAAAGTGCCGAGGGTAAGGGCTGTGCTAGTAAAAATAAAGGATCTACGGTTCATGGTGATAGGTTACTTAGCCTTTTGAGTAGGGTTTTTGATTAAATTTTTAGATGGTTTTAGATTCGTTATTGAATAAGGATTGCAAGGGAAATTAAGATAAATTTCAGCAAATATTAAATTTTAAGGGAATTATTAAATTAATCAGGAATATCCAGAACTATTTTAGAAAATGATCTTAATATGGTTATGAGAAATTATTTTTTAGCTTGTTTGCCTAAATATTTTATCTGAATATGAACGTTATTTTCGGAGTTACAGGGCGTAATTATTAGCAAGTTTTCATGGGATAGCCCTGAGTAAATATTTTCAGAAAAATTGAGCAAAACCAGCACTGTATATCAAGATATTGAGCTTATGACTGTACAAAGACAAGAAATTTGGCAATTAAACCAAAAAATAGAACAACTCTATACCATTGTAAAACAATTGGGCAATCAAATTGGTTGGGAAGGGGTAGAGGATTTATGTTTTAGTGTTCAAAATAACGAAGATTTTGAGTTAGTAAATGATTTTACCGCCCGTCAACAGGATTTTAATTTAGAGCAGATTGAGTCAGAAGAAATGTTAGGGGCAGAGTCTGATTTAGAGTCTCATCAAGACAACCATAAAGACGTTTTAGTAGATAAAGAACAACAAAAACCCAGAAGATTTCCGATCAACTCCCACCTTGAAGATGATATATCCTGTGAGGATCAAGTGCAACGATTGACGGCACAATTGACAGCAGCCTATCACCGTATAGCTTCTTTAGAAGATCAACTATTGGCAAATCGTGGCATCAGGGAAAATGGACAAAATTCTTTCTATGGCAATCATTAACTGTTCTGGGGTAGTATGTAAGAGATGAGATGCGATCGCACTTGCTCCAGCCCCTACCCCTTCTTTCACAAAGCCTTCCTCGTAGCACCGCAAACTAGGATAACTAGAATTAGTAAAATTTAACTGGGTTGCCAACAGCGGAACATCACCTACCATCTTCGCTAAATTTACCGTATCCCCCGTATCATCCTCCGCCACCCATCGAGTCGTACCCACAATAATATTATCTAAATTAACCCCAGTAGGGTAAAGGTCTTGAATAGCCAAAATTAAAGCATAAACCGCCAACATTTGCGTCCCCCCTGCCAACATCACTCCCACCGTCTCACTAGCTGCCATAGCCATCCCCGCCACAAAAATCTGCATCCCATCTCCTACCCCCGCCACCACCTCAAAAGGAGTCGCCGATTCAGAAAAACGAGCATTTCTCAACCCTTCCTCCACCACCTGCCACTTTTGCCCATGGTTACACACAGGATGACTACTATTAACCATTCCCCGTGCATCTATGCCCAAAGCCGTTAACACAGCCAAAGCCGTCGTTGTACCTGCCACCACACATTCACTTAAAATTAAATAACCCTCCTCCACTTCCTCTGCCAACTTCTTACCCCATGCCAAACCCTTATGATATAAATCCATCACCACCTCCAAAGGTAATGCCTTACCCGTCCTCAAACATTGTGCCATCTGTCCTTGTAAATCAATATTTTTCACCGCAGGGACTGCCACCAAACCAGCATTAAAAACATACACAGGTAAATCCCACATTTCCACCACCGCCCTAGTAATAACCGTAGGAGACACCCCTACACTAAGAGGAGGTAGAGGATAAACAGGATTAGCACTCACACCATTGACCAAAAACTCCGCATCTGCCAAAGCTGTATAACGACGAGATTCAGGAGTTGCCCCCGCCGCCGAAATACCTTCAATTAACGCCGTTTCCGTAAAGCCAAGGGTACAGGTAAAAATAGGGCGATGATTGCCATAGCGATTAAGCCATTTTACCCCTCGTTCATGGTTATTATAAATTTTCACGGCATCAGAAAAAGTCATTAGGTAAAAAAGTAATGGATAATGGCTAGTAAGTTCGTTCAACAATTGACCACGATTAGGGGCTTCACTCGTCCAATTTGATGAGATAATTAACTATTGTTAACAAAATATTAACTTAGTTATTATAAATTCGTGGATAAAATTCGTACAGTTTCCGACACCAGAAGGGCATTTTATCAGTATCACACCCGTCCAATCAACTCCATTTATCGTCAAGTAGTCCAAGAGTTGATGGTGGAAATGCACTTACTTTCTGTTCATGTGGACTTTAAACAAGATCCCATATATTCTGTGGGAGTATGCCAAAGTTTTGATCAGTTTATGACGGGTTATAAGCCCGAAGAAGACAAAAACTCTATTTTCAATGCTCTATGTAAATCCGTTGAAGCAAATCCTGAGGACTATCGTTATCAGTCAGAAACCTTTTTAAATTTTATTGAAGGAAAATCTGCACAAGATTTAATGGATTGGTTACTAAACCCTGTGTCAGAAGATGGTTTAGATGAAAATATTGTTAATTCTTTAAAGTCTATTACAGAGCGAGATAATTTCAAATATAGTCGTCTATTTGGCATCGGCTTCTACTCTATTATTAATAAACTTGACCCCGATTTAGCCAAGGATGAAGAAAAATTAGCGGCATTAACCGCTTCCTATGCTGAAAAATTAAAACTACCTATCGAGAAACTGAAAAAAGATGTTGATCTATATCGTAGTAATTTAGATAAAATCAATCAAATGTTAATCGTAATTGCTGAGACTATTGAAGCCAGTAAAAAGAAAAGAATTAACATGGAAAAACCTGAGCAAAAAGAAGAAGTAAATCAAGATACTTCGGAGTAATTTGTTTCAAGTCTTCATGGTGTAACAAAAAATTATTGTTTATTCTAAATTAATTTCTCTCAATATAGCAATCTTAAACAATTTGTGAATAACGGATCATTAGTATATAGATCAAGGGGTTAACCCCCCTTGTTAGCCCATGCTAATAAAGATATACTAATAAAATCTGACTAAGATTCAGTTTAACTATATTAACTATTTAGGTTACCAATTCATTATTTTAAATAACTATTAAATTGTAAATAATAATGTTAGATTTAAAAAAAATTAGGGAAAATCCTGAACAAATTTTACAACAATTAAACACAAGAAATTCTAACTATGATTTAGATTCTCTCCTTGAATTAGATAATAAACAGAGAGATATTCAATCGGTACGTACAGAGTTACAAGCCAGAAGTAATGAAATTGGTAAGTTAATTGGTCAAAAAATTCGTAATGGTATTAGCCCTCAAGGGGAAGAAATTGCCACCCTTAAGCAAGAAGGAAATGAGGTTAAGGCAAAATTAGCGGATTTAGAACCCCAAGAAAGGGACTTAAAAGCCCAAATTGAGGTCAAGTTATTAGAATTACCTAATCTTCCTAGTGATACTACCCCTGTGGGTGCTAGTGAGGAGGAAAATGTTGAGGTGAGAAGATGGGGAGATGAGTTTAAAAATCGAGTAGCTGTTGATAATGCTTTATCCCATGATGTGATTGGGGAAAAATTAGGAATAATTAATTCTGAAAGGGCGGTAAAGGTTGCCCAAAGTCGTTTTGTGTCTTTGATAGGTATGGGGGCGGCGCTAGAAAGGGCTTTGATTAATTTTATGTTAGACCGTCAAATTGAGGCGGGATACTTGGAAGTGATGCCTCCTGTGTTGGTGAATACGGATTCTTTACAGGGTACTGGACAGTTACCAAAGTTTGCGGAGGAAAGTTTTAAGTGTGAGGGGGAAGATTTGTGGTTGACTCCCACGGCGGAAGTGCCTGTTACTAATTTTTATCGTCAAGAGATTTTGGATGGTGAAAGTTTACCTATCCATCATTGTGCTTATACTCCTTGTTTTCGTCGGGAAGCGGGTAGTTATGGTAGGGATGTGAAGGGGTTGATTCGTTTACACCAGTTTAATAAGGTGGAGTTGATTAAGGTGGTGCGGCCTGAAACTAGCGAAGAAGAGCATCAGAAGATGGTAAGGGATGCGGAGGCTATTTTACAGGCTTTGGAGTTGCCCTATCGAGTGGTAGAACTTTGTACGGGGGATTTAGGGTTTAGTGCGAACAAGTGTTACGATTTGGAGGTTTGGTTGCCTTCGGCTAATACTTATCGAGAGATTTCTAGTTGCTCTAATTGTGGGGATTTTCAGGCTAGACGGGCGGATATTCGTTTTAAGGAGAAGGGGGTTAAGGGTACTGAGTATGTCCACACTCTCAACGGTTCTGGTTTGGCTGTGGGGCGTACTATGGCGGCGGTGTTGGAGAATTATCAACAAAGTGATGGTTCGGTGGTGGTGCCTGAGGTTTTACGTCCTTATTTAAGACGGGATGTGCTGAATTAGAAACTAAAATATTAAACATTGCTTAATCATGGTATAAGGTATGACTGGATTATGTAAATAAATCATTATTTGAGATGTTATGACGATCCCAAATGAGTCATGAGATATGATCCCCCCTAACCCCCCTTAATAAGGGGGGAACCTACTTTTAAGTTTTCATAAATGATTTAGGGTTGCTATATCACTATTGCCCATTGCCTATTCCCCGCCCACCTAAACGAGAAATCATCTCTAAAATTAGCAACGCTAAATATTAAACAAATGAAACAATATGCCCCTGCTACCCTGAGAAATAGAGAGCCGATTTTAGAGGTTTTAAGGGAGGTGTTTCCCCAGAATGGTAGTATTTTAGAAATTTCTAGTGGTACGGGGGAACATTGTGTTTATTTTGCTCCCCATTTTCCTCGATGTACTTGGATTCCTTCGGATATAAGTGAAAGTGCGATCGCCAGTATCACTGCATGGAAACAAGAATCGGGACATCCAAATATTCAAAATCCTAAAATTATCGATGTGACGAAACCTCAATGGTATGAGTCTTTGATGGATCACAATATAAGGGCGATCGCCTGTATTAATATGATTCACATTGCCCCTTGGGATGCCTGTGGGGGTTTAATGGTAGGGGCAGGGAAAATACTAAAAAATGGAGATAAACTATACCTGTATGGACCCTATAAACGAAATAATCAACATACAGCCCCTAGCAACGAACAATTTGATCAATCTTTGCAAAATAGAAACCCTGCGTGGGGAGTTAGAAACCTTGAAACCGTAGTAGAAGAAGCCCAAAAAAGTCAATTATTTTTACAAAAAATCATCGAGATGCCTAGCAATAATTTTTCCGTGATTTTTGAGAAAAAATGTTAAATTTTATAATAACTTCTAAGAGTTTTTTTCATAGAAGTGATATTCTAAAAAGTGAGAAAAAATAAAATAACCAATAGATTAAGACCCATGGCAGAGTATCAAATTTTAAATTCTCACAGTCAATATTGTGATTGTTTATCCATAAAATTACAACTTATTCCTGTGGCAGATACTCCCTCTCAGTTTCAAGTCTGTCTTAATCTTGAGTTTACCCCCCAAGAAAAAAAAATCCTTAATGGTAGTGTAAAATTTGCTCTGAGGGTAGTTAGACTACACTTAAACTTAGAAAATATTCGTCTGATTGAAACTCAAGAAATCAAATCTCCTCTAATAAAAAAAATTGATAATCCTCTATCTCGTCTTCCCTATTGGGAGATTAGACACTTGATGGATAGTAAATTTTTAGAAGGTCATTTAGATAACGTTATTTTAGGTACAGTGGAAGTAAAAGCAACTCCCTATCAATTAACAGCCACTTTAAAAAGTAAATTAGCCCATGTTTATTTAAGTGAAATAGAAGGATTATGGCGCCATGATATTACCCCGAATAAACACGCTGTTTTAGAAAGAAAACTGGCTAAATTTATTTGGCAAACTAATTTAAAACCTTTTGTGAGTGAAACTATTTTTAGCTCTGAGGGGGTTAATTCTTCTTCTGAAAGTCAAGAAAAAGAGGGGGATTTATTAACGGAATTAAAAGAGACATTACAAATTATTTATCAAACTCCCAAGGATGATTTTTCTGATTTGGCACAGATTGCTGGTTTAAATCCTTTGGTTGATTTTGCTGGAGGAGATTTGACGGGGGCAAATTTGAGTGGCTTAAAATTGAGTAGTGCGGACTTTAAATATGCTAATTTACGGGGTGCTGATTTGACGGATGTGGATTTGAGCGAGGGTAATATTAGTTACGCTAAGTTGAATGGTGCTGACTTAACGGGTGCTTATTTGGAGGGGGCGAATTTGAGGTTTTCTAACCTTCAATCGGCGAGTTTAGCCTTGGCAAATTTAATTGGTGCTGATTTGACGGGGGCAAATTTACTTAAAGCAAACCTAACTAAAACAAGTTTGGCACAGGCATTGGTAGAGGGCGCGATTTTTGCAGATAATATTCAGGGTTAATGCGGTGCTATAATTATAAGCTGATCATTTTGATAGTTATTCATGAGTATCCCCATTCAACGTCAATACAATTCCCCTAACTGTACATTTTCTTTACATGGTTTTAGTGATGACAGTAACAATGTGTCCAATGGTATGCCTGTAATGACGGTATTAACTGAGGCTAAGTGTCAAATTTTGGGTAATCCGACGGTGTTGAGTGGGGGGGTTACTTTTGTGGCAAATTTACTTCGGGCGGTTAGTGCCTATGGACAGGAGTTGTTAAGTGGTTTGACTCATTCTTGGGCGACGGAGGATGATAGTGATTATGTTTATTTACGTAAAATTCCTCAAAAAAATCGTCATGTGTTGGTGTGGCAAGAAAAAAAAGAAGATACTGAAAATCAATTAGAAATTGAGTTAAGCACGGTACAGTTGTTTGACTTGTTGGAAACCTTGGATCAGTTTTTGGCGGATAGTTCCACTTTACCCCATTTAAGTGATAGCCTTTCCCCTGTGTCTCGGCGCTATCGTCAGATGGAGGTTTCTTTGGTCGAGCAATCAACTCCCGCAGTGCTTGGTATGGCTGGTTTTGCCCTGAGTGCGATCGCCCTTTTCCTCATTCCTATCCCCAACGAAATTTCTGACCCCAATCTTGAACCCATTCCCCCAAGGGAAGAAAATATAGAAATCGAACCAGAATTACCCTTAGAACCCCCTGCCGTAGAATAATATAAAGAATACGATGAAAGTTATTTTAATTAGTGGTGCTAGTCGAGGTATCGGTTTAAAAGTTGCCGAACAATTAATTAAAGAAAATTATTACCTTAGCTTAGGGGTAAGAAACCCCGCCGATTTAGATAATAGTATTTTTGCAAACCATGAAAAAGTGTTAATTTGTCCCTATGAAGCCACAGAAAAACAATCCCCCATTGATTGGGTAAAAGCTACCATCGATAAATTTGGAAAGATTGACGGGGTAATTAACTGTGCAGGAATCCTTAAAAAAGTAGCATTCGAGGATGACAACGAAGAAGAATTAGATAGTCTGTGGGAAATTAATGTCAAAGCACCTTGGCGACTAACCAGAGAAGCCTTTCCTTATTTAAAACAATCGGGAGAAGGAAGAATTATTAATCTGGTGTCCATGTCTGGAAAAAGAGTAAAAGGCACTTTGGCAGGATACTCCGCCAGTAAATTTGCCTTTCTTGCCCTCAGCCAGAGTATGCGTAATGTGGGTTGGGATGATGGCATCAGAGTTACCGCCATTTGTCCTAGCTTTGTCAACACTGATATGGTAAAACAAGTAAATCTCGACCCTCAAATTATGACCCAACCAGAAGACGTTGCCAAAGTAATCAGCACTGTTTTAAGTTTACCAAATACTGCTTATATTGCAGAAGTTTTAATTAATTTCAACCTAGAAAAATAAAGATATTTTATCATTGCCCATTACGTGATTAAGCAAAACATTCTTTTATGCTCTAACGACTCAGCCTAGTTTCCGTGGTAGTTAATAACTCTGCGGGAGTAAGCTGTAAATTATAGGTAATCCAAGTAAAACCACCCACAAAAATAGTAAGAGATGCCACCAAAGCCCCCGTTAAAACCCTTACTCTTCCTTGTAAAGACTTAATTTGTTTCTGGGCAGGTAATGCCAAATCTTCCACCACTTCTACCTGTTTTCCCTTAGACTCAGGAAATTCTACCAAAGTATAAAGCCAGTCCGTAATTAATTGAGGACATTTTGGTTGTAAATATAGCTTACAGCCCAGATGTTTTGCCACAGGACGGGGAAAACGACTAATATATTTTAGAGTGGAGTTGATACCCCATAAAGGACAGTATTTATTAATCAAATTTAAAGTAGCTATATCATAAAGGCAACCAATAATTGCTTTAGCACTGGCTTCTTCTCTTTTAAATAATTGTTCTAATAAAACTAAAATTTCTCTCAGTTTTTCTTCTTCTTGTTGATATTCTTGTAAAGTTTTTTTCTTACTCATGGGATTATAAATGATTATTATTGCTTATTGGATCTTAACATTGTCTTTAGATCTTAGGTCATTACTATATTAGTAGTAAAATATTTAAAGGTCTTTAAATTAAATATATTTTTGTTTTATTTGCCTATTTTAAAGTATAGCAAATTAGTTTTTAATAATGATAAATACCATTAAACTTGATCATTTTTTGGCTTCAAATTATTAATCCCCAAGGTGCATTGAGATAAAATCTAGGATAAACTAGAGTGGATTTTCGTTACGGAGATAAATCACTATTTATACCCCGCCCCTTGCCCGTTTAATTGAACAGTTGCAAAAGTTGCCCGGTGTTGGACCAAAAAGCGCTCAAAGATTAGCTTTACACATTCTCAAACGCCCCGATAAAGATGCCGAAAATTTGGCTCAGGCGATTATGGATGCGAAAAAAAGGGTTGGTTTTTGTCAGCGTTGTTTTCATCTTTCCGCCGAACCGATTTGTAATATTTGTAGTAATCCTAACCGTGATGAAACTGTTATATGTGTAGTGGCAGACTCCAAGGATGTAATTGCCTTAGAGAAAACAAGGGAATATCAGGGAAAATATCATGTTTTGGGGGGAGTTATTTCGCCCATGGATGGCATTGGGCCAGAGCAATTAAATATTACTCAATTGGTGGAGAGGGTGAGTCGAGAAAAAACATTGGAGGTTATTTTGGCTATTAATCCTAGTGTGGAGGGGGAAACCACAACCCTTTATATTGCCCAGTTACTTAAGCCTTTTACTAGGGTGACGCGCATTGCCTTTGGCTTACCCATGGGGGGTGATTTGGAATATGCCGATGAGGTGACTTTGGCTAGGGCTTTGGAAGGACGCAGGGACATTGATAGTTGACAATGGACGATGGACAATGGACAATTGAGAAGGTTTTAGGTGTTTGTTTTGCTCCCAAAATCTTTTGAATCTCTTGTTTCTGGACATTTTCCCCTGAGATGGGAAAAAAAGGGATTTTTAGTCAGGTTATTTTTGTTTTTATATTAATTAATTGGTTATGAAAAAGTATTCTGTGCGTGTGTATGTAACTTTACGGGCTTCGGTGCTTGATACGGCTGGAACGGCGGTGGAGTCTGGTTTACATCAATTGGGTTATGGAAGTGTGGAGGGGGTACGCATTGGCAAGTATATTGAGTTAAGTTTGACGGCAGAAAACAAGGAAAAGGCTGAGGCGGATTTACATGAAATGTGTGACAAACTTTTGAGCAATCCTGTGATTGAAAATTATCGTTTTGAGTTAAATCCTGTGGAGGCTTAGGTTATGAAGTTTGGTATTGTCGTTTTTCCTGGTTCAAATTGCGATCGTGATATTGCCATGGTAACGGAAGGGGTTTTAAATCAGCCAACTCGTTTTGTTTGGCACCAAGATACGGATATTGATGATCTCGATATAATTGTTGTACCGGGAGGATTTAGTTATGGTGATTATTTACGCTGTGGTGCGATCGCCCGTTTTTCCCCAATCATGAATAGTATCATCAAACACGCCGAAGCAGGAAAGCTAGTATTAGGCATTTGTAACGGTTTTCAGGTACTCACAGAGGCTGGACTACTGCCAGGGGCGCTGATTCGTAACCGAGATTTACACTTTATCTGTGATCAAGTTCCTGTAAAAGTAGAACATAATAACTCTATCTGGACAAAAAACTACTCATCGGAGGAAGTCATTTGTTTACCCATTGCCCACGGTGAAGGTAATTACTACGCTGATGAAGATACCCTTAAGGAATTAGAAGACAATAATCAAATTCTGTTCCGCTATTCAAGTCAAACAGGAGAAACAAACAATCAATCTAACCCCAATGGCTCATGCCATAATATTGCAGGTATTAGCAACAAAAAAGGTAATGTCTTAGGAATGATGCCTCACCCTGAAAGGGCAAGTGATGATACCCTTGGTTTTATTGATGGTAAAGCCTTATTTGCAGGACTTTGTTAACTTTATCTAACGTAGAAATTGACTAAAAAGATAAATTGGATTTAATTATCAGTTGTTAAAACAGTGTTTTTTTACCGTCGATTTTTCCGTCTTGCCTTAGTTAACATTCTTTCTAATTTAATGATTCCCCTCGCTAGTCTTGTGGATATGGCTTTTTTAGGTCATTTAAGCGACATTAGCCATTTAGCAGGGGTTTCTTTAGCATCGGTACTGTTTAATTATTTATACTGGACTTTTGGCTTTTTGAGAATGGGTACCACAGGAACTACAGCCCAAGCAAAAGGTCAAGATGATACCGAAGAAACCATTAAAATTTTATTGCGTAATTGCATAATTGCTCTATCTATTAGTTTAGTTATTCTTATTTTTCAATCACCCTTAAAAGAAATAGGTTTTAGCTTACTAAGTGCTGATGAAGATGTAAAAATTAGCGGTATTAAATATTATAATAGTCTTATCTGGGGCGCTCCCCCTACCCTCTTAAACTTTGTTTTCATGGGCTGGTTTTTAGGGTTGGGAAAGGGAGGGAATTTACTGTTATTATCTTTTGTAAATAAAACTACTAACATTATTCTTGATTATCTTTTTATTGTTTTGTGGGGATGGGAAAGTGCTGGGGCTGGAAGTGCTACGGCTATTAGTCAATATCTAACATCGTTGGTAGGTCTAGCTTTAATCATAAAAATAGTTGATTTAGCTGATTTTTTTAACCTCATTAAAACCATATGGCAACCTGAAATTATCCTGAAATTATTACTTTTAAATAGAGATATTTTAATTCGTACTTTTGCTATCATCTCTACTTTTGCTTTTTTTACTAATTTAAGTGCAAATTTTGGTACTTTAACTTTAGCTAGTAATAGTTTATTGTTACAAGGGGTTAGCTTGTCTGCTTATTTTATTGATGGCATTGCCTTTGCTACGGAAAGTTTTGCTGGAATTAGTTATGGATCAGGTAATAATAAACAATTAAAACAGTTATTAAAAATTGCCACTGTGGTAAGTCTATTTTTAGGGTTAACTTTTGCAGGAATATTGGTTATATTTTCTGATGCTATTTTTAATTTACTAACTAATCATAATAATGTGATCAGTGAGGTTAAGAGGTATATTTACTGGTTAATACCTATTCTCGGATTTGGCAGTGTTGCTTATATGTTAGACGGATATTTTTTAGGTTTAACTCAGGGATTTTTATTACGAAATTCCAGTTTAGTGGCTACTTTTGGAGGGTTTTTATTTCCTGCATTAATAGCGTGGTATTTTGGGAGTAATCATTTGCTTTGGTTGGCTTTGACTATTTTTATGATTATCAGGGTAGTTACCCTCGGTTATGGTTTATTAAAAATGCCGAATATCCTTCAATCATCGAATTAGTTGTTTTCCATATAACGATGAAAAATGCTACATAACCTATCCAAAAATAAATCAATAATAGGAAGTCATGGAGAAAAATCAAGAAAAGCAGTTAATTTGTAATTGGGATGAGTTTTGGGGTTATTGTGAAACGGTGGCTCAGGCTATCATTAATGATAATAAGTCTTATACTCAGGCGATCGCCATTATACGAGGAGGATATTATTTAGGAGATTATCTTTCTCGCCGATTTAATATACCCTTGGGAGTTATTGCCACCAAAAGTTATTCCGATGTAAATCATCAACAGCAGGCATTGACCATGGGAGAATTTTCTTGGGTGGAAAAGCCCTGTGGTAAAATTTTATTAGTAGATGATTTGGTAGATAGTGGTGTCACCCTAAAGGCTATTAAAGAAAAGTTGATCCGAGAGTATAAAGTGGAAGTTGATACGGCGGTTATTTGGCAGAAATCCCATTCTCAATTTCAACCAGATTATTATCATAGTATTACTCCCTCAGACTTTTGGATAATTCAACCTTTTGAAAATTAATTATAATTTCAAATATTTTTTATCCCATTTTTTAGTATTAAATTTTATCAAAAAGCGAACGTAAATGACTTTGAAGGCAATTCTATTTGATTTTAGTGGTGTTATCATCAATGATGAAAATATTCATCGTCAGTTAGTCAGCGATTTATTAATTGGTGAAAATTTAAGACCTTCAGGGGATGATTATTATAATTTATGTTTTGGTAGGTGCGATCGTTTTTGTTTAAAAGATATACTAGAAAAAAAAGGTCGTGTAGTTAGCAATGACTATTTAGATCGACTATCCATCAAAAAATCCCAAGACTATCGTTTAATGATTGAGGGAATGGAGAAAATTCCATTGTATGAAACTGTTATAGGTTTTATCCGTCAGATGCCTGAAAAATGCCTCCGTCTTGCCATTGTCACAGGGGCTTCTAGGGATGAGGTAGAGTTTATTCTTGATAAGGCAAAAATAAAAGAATATTTCGATGTCATCGTTACAGGGGAAGATATTGAAGCCCGTCAGCCTCAACCTGATGCTTATCTGTTAGCCATGGATAAATTAAACCAAAAATATCCTGATTTACAATTGAAAGCCAATAACTGCTTGGTTATAGAAGATACTCCAGCGGGAATTGAAGGGGCAAAAAATGCCAAGATGCAAGTAGTGGGCATTACCCATACCTATCCTTTTCATCTACTTCATCGTAAGGCTGATTGGTGTGTTGATCAGCTTGCAGAGTTAGATTTAGATTTAGTTAGTGAGGTATTAGCACGGGATTGATTTTTGATATATACTTATATATGGTCGAAATTTGGGGCATTAGCTCATTTGGTAGAGTGCTGCGATCGCACCGCAGAGGTGAGGGGTTCGATTCCCCTATGCTCCATATAGCAGAAAAAAACCCGATGGATGGTCGGGTTATGTGTTTTAGTCATGATGGATTAATAAAGATTTACTTAATTTCAATGAGAATTAAATATGCTTAATATCACAAGTGAGAGGGCAAGAAGCGAACATTGCTAGGGTTTGTTGTTTTGCTTCGTGGTCGTGAAGCCAACCAAGCCATCTTACATCATGGGGATCAATTCCTTTTAAGGTTAGCATTAAGGAACCAAAGAGAATGGCGATCGCCGTAGATCCTAAAATACTACCTGTTACTACTAAAATAGCACTGGCGGGTAAGATTGACTGTAATATGATCGCTCCCAAAATTCCCACGGTCATTAAAATCACCACCACTGGAAACCCTACTACCAAGAAACATACTGTAAGGGTAAATGTCCAAAGTAGGAAATTCTTGGCGATCGCAACGAAATAATTATTTTGCCAACCGTCTCGGTGAGATATTTGCATTATCTGGTACTCCTTCTATTTATTAAAGACAACAAAGATTTTTTTTAAAACACTACGCCCCGAATCAAAAAGTCAAAAGCGTGAAAAGTTTTTTTCTATATTGTCAGTATAAGATAACTAAAATGGAAATGAAGGTTTTTGCAATATTTCGTTACAACTTTCCCTAAAAACTATGCTATAAAAATCTATTTTTCCCTTATTCTTATTGCTTTCAAAGGTTTTTTTAATCTTACTAGGACTACTTGTTACATTTCTTTACTTAATATCATTATTCTCTCAGTTTTCTATGGAAAAAGCTCTGATAGGCTTTACAAACTCTTCATACAAAAAGGTTAAAAACAAAAAAGCCTCCGTAAAAACACGCAGGGTAAGCACGGCAAACTATAAAAAAATTAGTTGCGAGGATATTGAAGATGAAAAGACTAAACTTTGTTATAAATAGATTTCAGTTATCCATTAAGCAGATTTCTTGCGACCATACAGGCCTGCTAAACCAAATAAAAATATTGCAGGGATAGCGGTGCTAGGCTCAGGAATTTCTTTTCCATAAAATGAGATGTGAGATAATCCCTGACTAGTAGGGGTGCTCCAATTACCAGAACTTACAATAAGAGCCGCATTTAAACAGTTTCTATTATAGTTATTGGGGTCAGCAAGATTACCAAGATTACATACTTGAGTTGTGGTTTCATCATCACGATCTACTATCCAAGAGAGAACAAAACCCGTACTACTTTTAGATGACCAGTGAGTTATGCCAGGTATATTGCGACCACTGGTATTTAAGTCTGGGATACTACCATCAAAAGACCATTTTCCAGAATTTCCCGTTGCTCGAGTGCCAGTTTTTCCAGATGCATCTTGAACGGTGAATCCATCAATTAAAGTGCTTCTAGTGTTACTAGAGAAAATTTCTTCATTAACAGTCCATCCCGCATCTTTTCCGCTTCCTGTGTCTAATTTTGCTAATATAGGTGCTATGTTAGCTTTAGGAGTTAACCCTTGACCCACATCACATCTTTTAAAAGGACGACCAAAAAAACCTGCACAATCATTATTTTCTGTTACTGGGATAAAAGTACCTTCAGGAGGACTATTTTTCCCCTTAGAACTCCAGAATGTAACATTAATTTGAGTCAAGCTAGCAGCAGATGCCGACTCTTGAAAAATTCCCGCAGTCATGAGAAACCCAAAAGGAATGATGAACAGAGAATAGCGGGTTAAGAAAGAAAAAGTGTACTTCATTTTAGGATCGGGGATAATGGTTGTCTATAATCAATTTCATTTAGTTAAATATTTTTTTTGATTATTCACTAAGGAATTTTGGTGATGGTGATAAAAGTATAAATGTAAGAACTGATTTTATTTCACTCATTATAGTTGGTATTAAATCACATAAGTAAATTTAATTATTTTAAACCAACACATTAAGATACTGTTTAAGTATATCTAACTAAGTGTTATGTTGGCTATCGCAATAAAAAATACACATAGTGACACAGTAAAACATGGTTAAGTTATTTTCTATATAACCTTAGTATATTGCCATTGCTATATTTGTGTCACTTTTTTTATTTAATTTTAGTGTTTTATCCACTTAGTTGTATTTACTGAAAATTGAAAAAACAGCTTAAATCAGATTAAGTCAATACTCTTAAGGTTAATCATGACGAGAAGAGAATAGTTATGATTTCCTAACATTAGCCTCGTTCATAATACTTAAATTTTGTTTTACAAAAAAAATGTGTAACTTGCCATTTGTTTGCTAATGTCTAAAAAATAGTCATATTACACTCATAGCGTACTAACTGAGCAAAAATACTCATGGTTGAACAATTAAATTTACTGAATCAAGGTCAAGTTATTCCTACGGCACTACATACTGAAATGGAACGCTCATATTTAGAATATGCCATGAGTGTGATTGTGGGACGGGCTTTACCTGATGTGCGGGATGGATTAAAACCTGTCCATCGGCGCATTTTGTATGCCATGTATGAGTTAGGATTGAGTCCCGATCGCCCTTTTCGCAAGTGTGCAAGGGTAGTGGGGGATGTGTTGGGTAAATACCACCCCCATGGAGATCAAGCGGTGTATGATGCCATGGTAAGGCTAATACAGGACTTTTCTAGCCGTTACCCCCTGTTGGCTGGTCATGGAAACTTTGGGAGTGTGGATAATGATCCAGCGGCCGCCATGCGCTACACAGAAACGAGGTTAGGGGCGATCGCCTTTGAAACCATGCTAGAGGAAGTAAATGAGTCCACCGTGGACTTTAGCTCTAACTTTGATAACTCTCAACAAGAACCCGTAGTATTACCTGCCAAACTACCTATTTTGCTCCTTAACGGCTGTTCTGGTATTGCCGTAGGCATGGCAACCAACATTCCCCCCCATAACCTTAACGAAATTGTCGATGGTTTAATCGCCCTCATCGATCAACCTGATATTAGCGATGAGAAACTTATTAAATTAATCCCTGGCCCCGATTTTCCCACTGGGGGAGAAATTCTTGATGGAAAAGGAATCAAGGATGCTTATTTGACAGGGAAAGGTATTATTCCCGTCCGTGGAGTGGCTACCATTGAAGAATTGAAGCCTCAGAAAAAACGTGGTCGAGCCAAAACCGCCATCATCGTCACCGAGTTGCCCTTTCAGGTAAACAAAGCAGGATGGATTGAGAAAGTAGCTGATTTAGTAAATCAGGGTAAAATAAACGATATTGCTGATCTACGGGATGAGAGCGATCGCACTGGGATTAGGGTAGTGATAGAATTAAAAAGAGACGCTAACCCCCAAGCCATCCTCAACCAACTCTATCGCCAAACCGCCCTCCAAAATAATTTTGGTGTCATCCTATTGGGGCTAGTAAATAATAAACCCTGTCAACTTTCCCTCAAAGAAGTATTACAAGAATTTTTACAATTTAGAGAACAAACCCTCACCAGACAATATAACTACGAATTAGAAGATAAACAAGACAAAACCATTATCCTAGCAGGGTTAATCAAAGCCCTTGACAACCTCGATACCGTCATCGATATTTTACGCCATGCCCCCGATGGCACCACCGCAAAAGCCACCCTCCAATCTGCCCTTGGCATTGAAGAAGCCCAAGCAAATTCTATTCTAGCCATGCCTCTGCGTCGCCTTACGGGGTTAGAAAGACAAAAAATAGAACAGGAGTATCAAGATTTAGACACCCGTATCAATCAACTAAAAGAACTATTAGCCGATAGGAAAGAATTTTTAAAAGCCCTCAAAAAAGAATTACGCAGTTATAAACGTAAATTTGGTGATAACCGTCGTACCAAAATTATTACGGTAACTACCCCCGAAAAAAGTACCCCCACCTCAAGTAGTAAAGCTAAATCCCAAGCCCCTTCTCTACCCCTCATTACCAGTCAAGAATTAACCGATGATGCCGTAGTGCAGATTAGTGCTAAAGGGAAAATTTATTGGCAACCCCAAAGTGCGATCGCCTCTACCCCCATGATCAAGAAAAACACCGATCTAATTATCCATCAAGAATTAATCAAAGACAAAAAAGAAATCATTGTCATCCTCGATAGCGGAAAAGCCTACCCCCTCAGGGTGAGCGATATTCCCCGTCACCCCACCAAACAAATCATCACCCGACTAATTTCTGACAGTGCCACCAAAGACAACCATCAACCCATCAACTACATCACCATCACCCCTGAAAATCAACACCTCAGCCTAGTCTTACTCACCACAGGGGGATTTATCAAACGCATTGCCATCAGTGAGCTAGACAACATCGGCAATCGGGGCTTCACCCTCATCAAACTAAAACCAAAAGATACCCTTTACTCCTTATTTATTGCCCACGAAGGACAAGAATTAATTACCGCCACCAGCGGAGGGCGTTTACTTCGTCATACCATCAATGATGAAAATATGTCCATCATGGGTAAATCTGCCCAAGGTAATATCGCCGTTAAATTGAGACTTGCAGAAAAAATTATTGGTTCAATGGTAGTAGATAAAAAAGAGAATGTATTATTACTTTCTGAAATGGGTTATGGGAAAATTGTTCCCGTTAATAATTTACGCCCCCTCGGCACAGGTAAAAGCGGAGGTTTAGGTAATCAAAGTTTCCACTTTAAACACAAGGAAGATAACTTAGTCTCCATGGTAGTACCAGATAATCATAAAACCATTATTGCGACCACTGATTTAGATAAACGACTAATTATCGATGTCAATAAATTATTTAATAATGACGGGGAAAAATCCGTAGTAAAACTAGCGAACCAAGAAAAGATAACTTTTGCTCTCAATTGGTGGGGAAGGAGTTAGTTAAATTGGGGTAACAAAACCCGACAAAAAACCCTGCAATCAAGAGACTGTCAGGGTAAATTTAACTTTAATACTCCTTTAAACAGAGATATAGTAGAGAGACATAGAAACTATTTATTGACCTCTAGTTTTTCCTCTAACTTAGCAATATCTAAGAGAGTTTTAAGTACAGAGTCAGGGTTAAGACTAATGGAGTCAATGCCTAATTCCACAAGGAAACGGGCAAATTCGGGATAGTCGCTGGGTGCTTGTCCACAAATACCGATTTTACGGTTATTTTTATGGGCTTTTTCAATTACCATTTTCACCATATCCTTCACGGCTTGGTTGCGCTCGTCAAAAATGTGGGCAACAAGGGAAGAATCTCGATCTAATCCGAGGGTAAGTTGGGTTAAATCGTTAGAACCAATGGAGAAACCATCAAAGATTTCACTAAATTGATCCGCTAAAATAACGTTACTGGGTATCTCACACATCACATATACCTGTAAGCCATTTTCCCCCCGTTTTAAGCCGTGTTTTTCCATTTCTGCTAATACTCGACGACCTTCATAGGGTGTACGACAGAAAGGAATCATCGGTATTACGTTAGTTAAGCCCATGTCGTCCCGTACCCGTTTAAGGGCTTTACATTCTAAGCCATAGGCATCCCGATAGTTTTCGTCATAGTAACGGGAAGCACCACGCCAGCCAATCATGGGGTTTTCTTCGTGGGGTTCAAAATCTTTACCCCCTAAAAGGTTGGCATATTCATTGGATTTGAAGTCAGACATTCTTACTACCACAGGATTAGGATAGAACGCCGCTGCGATCGCCCCTACCCCTTGAGCCACCTTATCCACAAAGAAATCAGCTTTGTTTTCATAACCCCTCGTCAGGTGCGTAATTTCCGCTTTTACCCCTTCATCGGTCAACTCATCAAACTTCATCAAAGCTAAGGGATGAGCCTTGATATGATTGGCAATGATAAACTCTAAACGAGCCAAACCCACCCCATCACAGGGAATAGAAGCCAACTTAAACGCCTCCTCTGGGTTGCCCACGTTCATCAATATTTTAGTCTTGGTGGTGGGTAAATTATCAAGGGGAGTTTCAATGACATCAAAGGGAATTAAACCCTCATAAACTCGACCCTCTTCCCCCTCTGAACAAGACACCGTAATATCTTGACCTGTTTTTAAAGTAGCCGTGGCATCACCACAACCCACAATGGCGGGAATACCCATTTCTCGGGCAATGATCGCCGCATGGCAGGTGCGCCCCCCTTGATTAGCAACGATCGCACTGGCTTTTTTCATAATAGGCTCCCAGTCTGGATCAGTTTTATTAGTCACCAAAACTTCCCCTTCTTTAAACTGGGCGATTTCATGGACATCGAGAATGACACGGGCTAAACCTTGCCCAATCATTTCTCCCACCGCACGACCTTTTACCAATACATTACCACTACCAAGGAGTTTATAATCTTTCAGCACATTACCCGCCTTGCGAGACTGTACCGTTTCAGGACGAGCTTGGACGATAAATAATTCTCCCGTTTGTCCATCCTTTGCCCATTCAATGTCCATGGGGGTAAGCTGTCCCCGTTTTTCGCTGTAATGCTCCTCAATAATACAAGCCCATCTGGCAAGGGTTAAGGCTTCATCATCGGTGATGGCATATTGTTCCCGTTTTGGCTCAGATACAGGCACGTTTTTTACCTGTTTACCGCCACCCAAGTCATAAACCATCTTAATTTCCTTAGAACCGAGACGCTTATTAAGGATGGGTTTAAAACCTTGTTTGAGGGTAGGTTTAAACACAAAAAACTCATCAGGGTTAACGGCCCCCTGTACCACGTTTTCCCCTAAACCATAGGCAGCAGTTACAAAAGCCGCATCTTTAAAGCCTGTTTCGGTGTCGATACTAAACATTACCCCAGAGGATGCTAAATCTGAGCGCACCATTTTTTGAACCCCCACCGAGAGGGCTACTTCAAAGTGATCAAACTTATTCATAGTACGGTAGGAAATCGCTCGATCCGTAAAAATAGAGGCAAAACACTTATGGCAAGACTCAAGCACATCTTTTACCCCATGGACATTAAGATAGGTTTCCTGTTGCCCGGCAAAACTCGCATCAGGTAAATCTTCCGCTGTCGCCGACGATCGCACCGCCACATCAGTATCATAAGCACAATCCCGCTTTCTCATCTGCACTTCTTCATTTTCATTACACAAAGCAGGATCTGCTCCATATCTTTGGCATAATTTAAAGTACGCATTGGCGATCGCCAACTCCAATTCTTTAGGAAAAGGAGTATTTAAAACCAACGCCCTAGCCTGTTTACCCACGGACTGTAAATTGGCAAGATCATCCACATCTAAATTCGCAAAAATACTACGCAACTGAGACTCTATCCCTGCTTTTTTAACAAAGTAACGATAAGCATGGGCTGTAGTGGCAAATCCAGTGGGTACATTTACTCCTTTTTTAGTCAACTGTTGAATCATCTCTCCCAAGGAAGCATTTTTCCCTCCTACCCTAGGCACATCCTCAATGCCAACTTCCTCAAACCACAATACAAATTCATCTTCTTTGGTTTGACCATGGACTTTTTCTGAAGCGGTGTTAATCATAATAACTGATCTCCTCTATGATTATTGTTGTCTTCCAATACTTAGAAATAGCTCCATTAATTCAAAGTAATAATGACTTTATTAATAAAACAAATCTTCAATTTACTGTTAAATAAGGCAATGTTTTAACAATATTTTTTGCGAGTTTCTTTTACTACTTTGATGGATTTTATTTTTCTAAATAAATAGTCTATATTATTGGATGAAACTATTATTAGAAAAGTAATTGACACTTCTGCCCATTCCTAATTTAATTAGAAGATTTTATAAACAGTTTATAGTTTTTTAAATGCCTACCTTCATTAAAGCAAATAAGTAACTACCATGGTTCACTTTGACAAAAAACTTAACGAATCTTCTATAAAAAAACCCCAATCATCCGAAAATGACTGGGGAAGAGGAAAAGTAGTGTATGTAACAAAGAGATGGATTGCGAAAATTTAGCCTTGGAAACTTGCCCAATCCTTAGGCTGTAAGAAGAAGTTTGTTAACTGTGCTTCTTGGCTTCCTTTTTCTGGCTCATAACCATATTCCCAACGGGTAAGGGGAGGCAAAGACATCAAAATAGATTCTGTGCGTCCATTAGTTTGTAAGCCAAAAATAGTACCACGGTCATAAACCAAATTAAACTCAACATAACGCCCACGACGATATAATTGGAAGTCACGCTCCCTTTCGCCATATTCCATAGAATTGCGACGCTCCACAATCGGTAAATAAGAAGGTAAGAAAGCATTGCCACAACTTTGTGCAAAAGCAAATATATCTTCCCAACTATGGTTAACCTTACCCACTTTCTCGCTATATTGATGGGCTAAGCCTTCATTATTAGAGCCTCCATAGAGTCTTCCTTCGTCATTTTGATAATCAAAGAAAATACCCCCTACCCCTCTGGCTTCCTTGCGGTGTTTAAGATAAAAATACTCATCACACCATTGTTTAAAAGCAGGATAATATTCAGGATTATGGCGATCGCACGCTGTTTTCAAAGTTTTATGAAAATGTACCGCATCCTCCTCAAATCCATAATAAGGAGTCAAATCAGCACCACCCCCAAACCACCAAACAGGGCCTGCCTCAAAATAACGATAATTTAAATGCACCGTAGGTACATAAGGATTACGAGGGTGAAGCACCATGGATGTACCCGTGGCATAAAAACCATGACCAGCACCTTCAGGACGTTGAATCAGGATAGAAGGAGGTAGAGTATCTCCCCAAACCTCAGAAAAATTTACTCCTCCCTGTTCAAAAACTCCTCCATCACGAATAACTCTGGTGCGTCCACCGCCCCCCTCTTTTCGCTCCCATTTATCTTCTTGAAAACGAGCCTTACCATCAATTTCCTCTAAACCTTGACAGATTCTGTCCTGTAACTCCATTACAAACTGCTTTGCTCTTTCTCTGGAGTTTTGAGGTATATCAATTTTGTTTTGATTAGATTGTTGATTTAATACCGTGGTCATATTAGCTTTTGTCAAAAAATAGTAGTAAATGTTATTAATCACTATAAAGCGATGAATATTAAAAATGCCAGTATTTGAAATATAACTTTACAGTTTAGGAAGTGAAAACACTAATCCATGACCCTTGCTATGCTGACCCCACGGGCAGTTAAGTATTCTTTAATGTATGACTAACACCCAAAAGCAAGAGCTTACGTCAAAAAAGAATAAGAAAGAAAGTTTCAAAAATAAAGAAGTCAGCACCTCTGACCAAAACCAACATCTTTAAGCAATGTAACAAATTAATTGCAAAGAAAATAAAATCACTATAAAATCTAAGAAATATAATCGCTATTAAGTAATTAAACATGACATCTGCTGTAATTAAACCCCAAAGCAATAAAAAGAAAGCAATAAAAGAGACCTTATTAACCCCTAGATTCTATACTACCGACTTCGAGGCGATCGCCTCCATGGACATCTCCAGCCAAGAAAAAGAATTGAGAGCCATGTTAACCGAAATGAAAAATGACTACAATCGCAATCATTTCATCAGAGACGAAGACTTTGAAAAAACATGGGATCATGTAGATGGAGAAACTCGTGCCGCCTTCATTGAATTTTTAGAACGCTCCTGCACCTCCGAATTTTCAGGCTTTATCCTCTTTAAAGAAATTTCCCGTCGTATCAAAGATAGAAACCCCCTCCTTGCCGAAATTTTTAGCCTAATGGCAAGAGACGAAGCCCGTCACGCAGGATTTTTAAACAAAGCCATGGGCGACTTCAACATTTCCCTCGATTTAGGCTACCTAACCAAACATAGAGTTTATACCTTCTTTAAACCCGAGTGGATTATTTACGCCGTTTACCTCTCCGAAAAAATCGGCTACTGGCGCTATATATTAATGTATCGTCACCTCGAAAAAAATCCTGACTATCAATTTTATCCCCTCTTCAAAAAATTTGAACATTGGTGTCAAGATGAAAGCCGTCACGGTGACATTTTCAACGCCCTCCTACGCTCCCAAAAATCCATGTGGCAAGGGTGGAAAGCAAAACTATGGGCAAAATTTTTCCTTCTTTCCGTTTTCGCTACCCATACCCTCACCGTCCACGAAAGGGAAGACTTTTATCAATCCGTTGGTTTAGATGCCGAAGAATATGACCGTCAAGTAATTATCAAAACCAATCAAACCGCCGCCAAAGCATTCCCCGTAATCCTTGATACCGACAATCCTACCTTCTTCCCCCGACTAGAAAAATGTAACGACCATAATATTCAGTTACAAAAAATTGGAGAATCAAAACAACCCCAATTCATCAAACTCATCCGTAAAATACCTATCATGGTAGCAATCTTCTGGAATTTACTCTGCTTGTATCTACTAAAATCCAAAGACGCTGAAGAATTAAGAACGACTGTTCTTTAAAAAATATCCACACCTCATCTATTTCCCACTAAAAATTAATACCACATACCATGGTGGGAAATATCACATACTACCTGAAATGAAATAATTGACAAAAACAAAAATTAAAGGCGCACTAAAATATTATTACCGTGGGTATCAGTACCACAAGTACAAAAAAGATTATATTGCTCCGCCAAGGATTTAATAATATTTGTTTGTTTACGACTATGTTCCCAGGGTTGAGGATTACCATACGCATAGTAACTCTCCACCCCATCAATTCCTAATAAACTCGCTTCAGGAATTAACTCCTCCGCACGACGACGATAACGGGCAGGATGAGCCAACACGACTAAAGCACCTGCTTCATGAAGACTATTAATAACTTGTTTCGCCTTAGCATCACTTCCTTCTGGTTTAGATCCTCCCAAGTATTTTCTCATCACAGGAGCATGGGGGTTAAAACCGTATCCTAATATATGTACGATAGTACCGTTTAAGTCAGAAGTGATTTCTACCCCTGTCCAAAGATGGGGTAACAATACAGACGAATTAACTTCTTTTTTCTGCTTCATCCAAGATAAGGCGCGATGAAAACCATTAATACTATGATGATCCGTAATAGCCAAACCTTGTAAACCAATTTGAATAGCTTGTTCAATCAGTGACTCAGGCGTTAATTGTCCGTCAGAGCAACTGGTGTGTAAATGGAAGTTGTATTGAAATGGGCAGCTATTGGGCTGAAGATTTGCCCATACTTCTCCTAATTTCTTTGTATCCTGAGACCTTTGATTGTTAACCCATCGGGTTTTTTCTTCTTGGCTTAATAGCATAAATCGGTTAATTATTACAGATTGTTAAATTTAATTTAACAAATAAAATCGTGTTTTGACCGTAAAAAATCACTAAATAATTACTTTTTTTATCCAAAAATAACAAATTAAGTATTATTACTTATATATCTTTTTTATCACCTAGATTAGCTACTTAAATGACCAACAAACAAGTCATCGTGAAACCATGACAATTTGAAGATTTTCTGCAATACATAATCTCTAATGCCCATTATACATGGCTTATAGACTTTTGCAAAAATTACAGAATATTTAATATCAAATATAGTTTTACCGCTCAACTGTTGATTATTGGTAGTTTTTTATCAGAAAAAATAAGTTAAAATTACTATTCATTTACAATTAACTTTTTATGATTAATTTACCTAAATACGTTTCCTTACTGCTATTAGGAACCCTGTTACCCTATTATTCCCTAAAAGCCAACGCACAATCATCTCAACAAGTTTATAATCCCATTCCCATCGAACACAATCGCATGATTCAAGATACCCTTTCCCCGAGTGATATTCCCACAGGAGAGGGCGGATTTGCAAGGGATTATTACATTAACTTAGCCAGAGGAGAACAAATTGTAATAGATCTGACCTCCGATGAATTTGATACTATTGTTGTGTTAATGAAGGAAGATGGTACAACCATCGCTGAAAATGATGACGGTCCTGATGGTACTACTAACTCTCTATTATTTACCCGTATCGCTGAGGATGGTAAATATATTATAAGAGTTCGCTCCTTTGCTCTTTCGGGAAATGGCAACTTTAATCTCCGTGTCACGAAACTTCAGGAGAAAAATTAGTAATTTACTTCCCCACCCCATTATCTCTCAATGGTTTTATATCAATTGTTATTATCGTCATTATCATTATGAGTTCAGCTAAAGAAAAAGTAGAGTCCATGTTGAGAAAATTGCCCGATGATTGTACTGTAGAGGATATACAGTATCATTTGTATGTTTTGGGTAAAGTGCGCCAAGGTTTACAGGTGGCTGATACCGAAGGAGTTTTGCAACAAGCAGAAGTAGAAGGATTGTTAAATAAATGGCTTATCGAGTAGTTTGGTCTTTAAAAGCTGTAGAGGACGTAGAGGCGATCGCCGCTTACATCGCAAGAGATTCACCGTCCTATGCCGCCGCCGTAGTACAGAGAATTATCACCATCACCCAAAAACTTCCAGAAAACGGCAAAGAAGGCAGACTAATACCTGAATTTGAAGAATCCACCATCATAGAACAATTTGCCTACAGCTATCGTTTAATATATCGGCTCGAAAAAGAAACCTATACCGTAGTAGCCGTGATTCACGGGAAAAAACTTCTATATCTAACCGACTAAATATAGGTAGGTGGGCTATGCCCACCATATCACTACCAATTAAAATTAGACTGTCAAAAACCACTACAACTCTGAGCCTGACAATTAAATATTAGTAACCCCGTCACAATCTACTAATCCTGTTCAGAAAATCCTTTCTCCATACAACCGCTTCACTCATAACCCTTGCTTTTATCGAATTTCACAAAAAAAACAGTAACAAAGACTACGGTTAGGAAAAAAGTTGAGAGAGTAAAAGCCATACAGAGTAAAGAAAGTAGTAAAAAAAAGAAAAAAAGATTGAAAAAAAGTTGCCATTTTGAAAAAGGTTAGTTATATTAGTATATGTGCGATTGAGGGTTACACGCCTTCGACAGTCACCACGAACCTCGACAATTCAATAGTTTGAAAGCCATTTTCAAGTATTACATACACCAATCCTTGTCAAAGAACTTTATTTAAAACAAAACAAAAAGTTTAAACTTCGGTTTAAACATTGCAAAGAAGAGCAAGTAAAACTACTTCAATCATAAGGGACTGGATACTAAGGTAGAAAGGAACTTACAATGGAGAGTTTGATCCTGGCTCAGGATGAACGCTGGCGGTATGCCTAACACATGCAAGT
>NZ_JBSZCP010000054.1:0-24242 GCF_054166785.1 Cyanobacterium sp. | reverse complement strand
TTTATTTATTTTTTCGACTTTGCTATCAATGCTTTAACTTACCAAGCGCGTCACCATTACATTTTCTTGGGCGATATTTGTCCCGACGAAAGAAGCTAGGGAAGTCAATCCCTTGAATACCTTACGCACATTACTGCATCTTTACTATAGCGCATTATACTAACGATCAAGAAATCTAAAGCCGTCATCAATGACAGGGTTTTAAACCCATTTTTTTTGATAAAAAAACCCCACCCGTCAAACAGTGGGGTATTTTAAATAGCCGACTAGAAAGACAACTAAGTCAACGGTAAAAGATAAACCAAACCAAAAAGGATAATCCAAACCACATCCACAAAGTGCCAATATAACTCCGCTGCTTCCACGCCAAAATGACTATCCGCCGAATAATGTCCCGCTTCGCGCGATCGCCATAAAACCGCCAAAATAAACAATAAACCAGCGGCAACGTGTAACCCATGGAAACCAGTTAACACATAGAAACAACTAGCAAAAAGACTATCCGTTAAACCAAAACCAGTGGTGGCATATTCATAACCCTGTCCAGCTAGGAAAATAAAACCCATGGCAGCGGTAATACCAAACCAGAGTTTTAAACCCTTCTCATCATTATTTTTAATGCAACTTTGCCCCTTGTGCATGACAAAACTACTAGAAATTAGAATGATACTGTTAATACCGGGTAAGAGCAACTCCAACTCAATACCCCCCGTAGGCCATTCAGGCATGGTGGCATAATAAATCATATAAGCGCTGAAAAGACCAAAAAAGATCATACTCTCAGCAATAAGAAACAAGACTAAACCAAACATCCTTAAATCTGGATGTCCATGATGTTCGCCCTCGGCTTCTTTTTCATAACCTACGGTAACTTGTGAATTTATATCTGTACTTTGCATAATTACTTATTTTCTTAGAATGTGCATAATTTTTTCTATGAGGTTTATTTTTATTAATATATCTGTCCATAAATCGGGCTAGAAGCCCGAAATACGGTGCAAAAATATTAATTTTTGGAGATGTCTAATGATAAATTACTCAAATAATTGATAAGTAGCAAGATAAAATTAAGCAAAATTTAATTATCAATTATCAACTATCAATTCTCAATTACTTCACCCCTACATCTGCCAACATATCCGAGACAGTTTCCTCTCCATAATCCGATTCATCATCGATACCGTAATCATAGGGGCCACTCCACAACACAGGCTCTTCCTCAAAGTTTTCGATAATGGGAGGAGAAGCGGTTTGCCATTCGAGGGTAAGGGCTCGCCAAGGATTACGCTCGGCTTGAGTACCTTTAAATAAACTCCATGCGACGTTAATCACAAAAGGAAGGGTAGAGATTGCCATGGTATAAGCCCCAGCGGTGCTAAGAAGATTTAAGGGTTGAAATTCGATGTCATATAAAGCGATACGACGATTCATCCCCATTAGGCCTAACTGGTGCATGGGCATAAAGGTAAGGTTTAAACCCACAAAGGTAAGGATAAAGTGTAGTTGTCCTAAACCTTCATTATAGTTTTTCCCTGTCATTTTGGGGAACCAATGGTAAAACCCAGAGAATAGGGCGAGGGCTGAACCTCCAAACAATACATAGTGGAAATGTCCCACAATAAAGTAAGTATCATGGACATGAATATCGAAGGGTACAGAAGCTACCATTACCCCTGTGATGCCGCCGATAAGGAAGGATGATAGAAAACCAATGGAGAATAGCATGGGGCTATTGAGTTCGATTTTTCCGCCCCACATGGTGGCACACCAGCTAAATACTTTAATGCCTGTGGGTACAGCGATTAACATGGTAGTTGCCATGAAAAACATCCTTAACCATCCAGGAGTACCACTGGTAAACATATGGTGAGCCCAGACGATTAACCCTAAAAAGCTGATGGCTAAACTGGAATAGGCGATCGCACGATAGCCAAAAATAGGTTTTCTGGAGTGTACAGGAATCACCTCGGAGACAATGCCAAAGAAAGGCAAAATCATGATATATACCGCAGGATGAGAGTAGAACCAGAATAGGTGTTGATACACCACAGGATCTCCACCACCAGAGGGATTAAAGAAATTTGTCCCCGCCATCAAATCAAAGGAAAGGAGAATTAACGCCCCTGCTAAAACGGGAGTAGAAAGTAAAATGAGGGCAGAAGTTGCCAACATAGCCCAACAAAATAGGGGCATACTGTGCAAATCCATATCCTTCATACGCATCTTAAGGATAGTGGTGGCGAAGTTTATGCCCCCTAAAATGGACGATGTACCCAATAATAAAAGGCTTAAAATCCAAAACTCTTCCCCCCATTTCCCCGTCATCAAACTGAGGGGAGGGTAAGAAGTCCAGCCCGATTGGGGCGCTCCCACCAAAAAGCTACTTAATAATAAAATACCCCCTGGAGGAATCATCCAAAAGGCGATCGCATTTAAGCGAGGAAAAGCCATATCATCCGTACCAATCATCAACGGAATCAGATAATTAGCAAAAGCCGCCCCCGCAGGTACAATCCATAAAAAGATCATAATCGTACCATGGAGAGTAAAAATCTGATTATACAACTCAGGGGAAACAAAATCAGGATCAGGGGTAGCCAACTCCGTGCGCACTACCTCCGCAAAAGCTCCGCCGATGAAATAAAACAAAAACGAAGTTACCAGATACTGAATGCCGATTACCTTATGGTCTGTATTAAAAGTAAAGTAATCAATTAACTTACGCTCCTTATGGTGCGTATTTTTCGAAATACTGTTTGTCGTCATAAAAAAAATATTGCTATGAAAAATTTTGAGAAACTACAAAAGATTATTAACGAGAAAGTTTAGGTATGATACTGAGGATTAAAAATGTAGAAAAATAAAAATGTTTTCACAAAAAAACAGTTAATACAGACACTACACTAAGATCATAAAACCTCATAATTGTCAATTATCAATTATCAATTGTTTCAAAACATCCTCATCAATACCTAAATGATGGGAGTGCATTTCTAAACGACTTTCATCCGTCATCGGTGCCGATAAACTTGCTATGGTATCAGCCTTTTCTTGGGCATTAGCGAAAGTATTATCCTGTACCCATTGCTCATACTCCTCCTCACTATGGACATAGAGGAAAGTTTTCATACCACCATGGTAAGGGCCACACAACTCCGCACAAATAATAGGATATTTACCCTCCCTATTGGCGGTAAAAGTCAAATTAGAATCCCTACCCGGTAAAACATCTTGTTTTAACCTAAGCTGAGGTACCCAAAAAGCATGGATAACATCCCCAGCCTTCATGTTTAACTTAACCCGCTTATTTACAGGCACATGAAGTTCCCCAGAAACAATGCCATTATCCTGCCCCGTAAAAATCCAAGCATACTGAATCCCATTAACATCCACCTCCATATCAGCATTAGCATTACCAATGCCTAAAGATAAATGTCCTTGGTGAGGATTATAGGCAACCATTTTTCCTTGATTGCTACCCTGGGCCATCTGCATTTCTTGGGGATAATCTCTGGAAGTTTCAGGATCTAAACCCCCCAAACCGTTATATACTTCAAAACTATATAATGCCAAAATAAAGACAATTACCGTAGGAATAGCAGTCCAGACAATCTCTAGGGGTACATTTCCTTCGATGCCTGGCCCATCGGTTTGATCTCCTTTTTTACGCCTAAATTTGATCATGCAATAGACAATTACCCCTTCTACAATGAGGAATAATCCCGTGCCAATGGTCATCATTAGGTTAAATAATTCGTCAACGTCTTGTGCTCCTTGAGATGCTTCTATGGGCATCAGACCATGATTTTGTCCGTACCACAAACTGATCAGGGTTAGAGCAATTCCTGCTATCAGCGTGATAATATTACCTGGAATATTCACAATTATTTATCCTAATCTTGTTCGATAATTTAATCATCTAGTTCCTAGGATAAGATAATTTTCTCGATCTGTTACGGATTTATTATGTTTGTGTGACTATTCTTTAGGTTTTTTTTAGGTTGTACACTCAATGGCAGTTATCTTGCTTGAAGGTAATTATGGAACAAAAATAGCAATCCTAAATATTTTTTGTATATAAAAGGGAGCAGTTATTATGCCCGGAAAATATAAAGTTATCCCCCAATTTTTTTTAAGAAGGAATAATTTAAATATTAGAATTAATTTAACATTTCCGATAGTTCCATCCACTTTTCAGTGGCGGTGTCTAATTCTTGGTTAATAGTGGCTAATTTTTGGGTAAGATTCTGTAAATCTTCGTAGTCTAATTCTTGACTTTTATATAATTGTTTCTCTAATTCCGCTTTTTGTTCTTCTAAATTTGGGATAATTTTAGTTTCTAATTTATCTAATTCTCTGAGTTCAAAGTTAGATGGTTTTTTGTTTGATTTTTTATTTTTAGTTTCTTTTTTGTTACTATTTTCTTGTTTTTTCTTGTTTTTTTCAACGGCTTTAATTTCCTCTAATACTTCTTTTTCTCTGGCTTCTTGTCTTCTTTTATACTCTAAATAAATGGAATAGTTACCCGGATATTGCTTTAATGTGCCGTCTTGTTGGAAAGCAAAAATTGTCTCCACGGTGCGATCTAAAAAGTAACGATCATGGGATACTACTATGACACAACCTTTAAAGGATTCGATATATTCTTCTAAAACAGCGAGGGTTTGTACGTCTAAGTCGTTGGTAGGTTCATCGAGGATTAGTACGTTAGGATTACTAATGAGCATCCTGAGCAAAAATAAGCGTCTTTTTTCTCCCCCTGATAGTTTCTCGATGGGGGCGTATTGTTGATTGGGGGTAAATAAAAATCTTTCGAGGAGTTGACCTGCACTAATTTGGCTACCGTCGGAGGTTTCGATGTAGGTGGCTACTTCTTTAATATATTCGATCGCCCTTAATTGATTTTCTTTAGCGGTAATTAAATCATCGGAATGTTGGTCAAAATAACCAATTTTAATAGTTCCCCCAATATCCACATAACCCTCATCAGGCTCGATTTTACCCATTATCATATTCATGAGGGTTGATTTTCCTACCCCATTTCCGCCGATAATACCCACCCTGTCATCGGGTTCAAATATATAGGTAAAATCATTAATTAAAGTGCGATCGCCATAACTCTTGCCAATACCGTGTAACTCAATTACCTTTTTGCCGATACGACGACTAGGGGTATCAATTTCCACCTTCCCTTGAGCCTTCCGAAACTGCTTATCCTTCATATCGGAGATGCGATCGATCCTTGCCTTTTGCTTCGTGCTACGAGCCTTAGGACCTCTTTTAAGCCACTCCAACTCCCTGCGTAATACCCCCTGGTGTTTACGCTGACTACTAGCATCAGACTCCTCCGCTAGGGCTTTTTTCTCAAGGTAATAACTATAATTTCCCGCATAACTAAAAATTTCTCCCCTATCTACCTCTAATATACGAGTAGTTACTTGATCAAGAAAATAGCGATCGTGGGTAATGAGGAAAATCGCCCCCGTAAACTGTTTTAAATACTCCTGTAACCACTCCACCGACTCCGCATCAAGATGGTTAGTAGGCTCATCCATTAATAATAAATCAGGTTCAGCCATCAACACCGAAGCTAGGGCAACCCGTTTACGATAACCCCCCGACAGACTGCCCATTTTTGCATCAAAATCCTGAATCCCCAACTTATCGAGGATAATTTTTGCCTCCGCCTCCAAATTCCAAGCATTGTGACTGTCAATTTTTTCCGTAACCCTTGCCAATTGCCCCATCAACTGCTCTTGGGTGGCTTCATCTGCCTGGGCTATGTGGTGGGATAAATCCTCATATTCCTTTATCCACTGCATTTGTTCCCCGCAATCAGCGAACACCTGTTCTAATACCGTATGGTCAGGGTTAATATCTGGTTGTTGGGGTAGATAGATAATTCTCCCCCCCGACTTTGTCACCATTTCCCCCCCGTCAGTAGGTTCAATTCCTGCCAACATTTTGAGGAGGGTTGACTTTCCAGCGCCATTCACCCCAATCAAGCCCACCTTGTCGTTATCTTCAATGCTGAAACTAGCATCCTTAATGATTTCTTTGATGCCAAAGTCTTTTTTGAGAGATTGAACAGTTAAAATGGTCATGCTTAATTATGGTGACGAAAACTAATATCTAGTTTACATCATTATTCTTCCACTACCCTTTAACCTGAGCATATAAAGCCTTGAATTTCCGTTGTTGCTCTTTGTGGTCAACTATGGGGGTTGCATATCCATAGCTTCTAGCATCCATAGGGGTTATTTTCCCTGTTACGAGGTCTTTTGTGTCCAAAAATCTAATTTCGGGCAACCATTGGCGAATATACTGGGCTTCTGGGTCGAATTTTTGAGCTTGGGAAGACGGGTTAAAAATGCGCAACGGTTTAGGATCCATTCCACTAGAGGCACTCCATTGCCACCCCCCATTATTAGCCGCCAAGTCACCATCGTAGAGTTTTTGCATGAAATATTTTTCACCCCAGCGCCAATCAATAATTAAGTCTTTGGTGAGAAAACTGGCTACAATCATACGACAGCGGTTGTGCATCCACCCTGTTTCGTTGAGTTGACGCATGGCTGCATCGACGATGGGATAACCTGTTTTGCCGTCACACCATGCCTGAAATTTTTGTTCATCATTTTCCCAAGGAAACTGTTTGAAATGCTCTCTATATGCACCTTCGGCTAATTCGGGGAAGAAATAGAGACAGTGTTGATAAAATTCTCGCCATGCCAATTCTTTACGCCATGCGGTGATATTTTCCCGTGCTTCTTCACTCTGGGTGTTTTCCCATTCTTCTACGGTTTTTTTCCAAATGGTTCTAGGGGCGATCGCACCAAACTTAAGGGCAGCACTTAGTAAAGAAGTACCATCCATAGCAGGGAAATTACGACTTTGGTCATAGTTTACCAATAAATCGGAGCAAAAATATTCTAATCTTTCTCGGGCAGATTTTTCCCCGGGTGCTAATACTAAATCCCCTTGCCAATCATATCCTAATTCTTTAGCATTGGGTAAGTCCACCGCCCCCAATTCATGAACAATTTTCTGCTCTTTTTCATCTAAACCCACAAGGGATGACGGGGCAGGAAAAGGAGTCTGTTTTTCTAATTTTTCCCAAGTACGCCAAAAAGGACTATAGACGCTATAGGGGCTATTATTGCTTTTGGTTAAAACATCCCCCGGAGGGTGCATTAATTGATCCCAAAAAACACTATAATTTATCTTCTTTTCTTTTAAAATATTGGCGATTTCTCTGTCTCTATTTCGACTATAAGGCTCCACATCTTTATTCCAAAAAATTGACTCAGCATTCAATTCTTGGGCTAGTTTAGGAATAATATTTTTAGGACTACCTTTAAAGATTAAAAATGTTCCTCCCCTTTCTTGATAGTTTCTTGTCAATTCATCTAAACAGCCCAGCATATATTTTATTCTGGCGGGGGCAATATCATCTCTGTTTAAAATATCTGGGTCTAAACAAAATAAACCAATTATTTTTTTACTTTTCTTAGTAGCTTCCCATAAAGCCACATTGTCATTTATTCGCAAGTCTTTTCTATGCCAAAATAAAATTAAACTGTTCATCTTTTTATTTATTTTTATAAAATTATTGTACCATATTTTCTCAATTTATAAGTAATGAGACTTACTATTTTATCATTGATTTAAAGAGTTTTAAAAATCTGTTTGCTTAGGCTATAAAAACCATTACTTGCAAAACAAAATTTAGTTTCTCATACCATTTTTTACAATTATAAAATACATTTTTTTATTACTTCTGCCCTTTTACCTCTTCCCTTTTGCCCCTTGCTTTTTGCCCCTTACCTGTTACCCATTGTCTTTTACCTGTTAGCTGTTGTCTTTTGCCCTTGTCAATAATCAAGAATAAATGTCCATGAATTGTGCTAAACTTAATTCTCAAACCCATAGCCGAACCCATAAACTATCAACTATTGACACTTATTTAACTATTCTTTGTTTGGGAATTTTTGCCTTTTAGTTTCGATTTTTATTTACTACAGCTTACTTTTAATACCCTCATCTACAATAAAACATAACCATCTACTATCAATATCATGAATCCTAGTAATAACTATTTATTCAGTATCGATTTTAAACTTTATCAAAAAATGAATAGTTTGCCTACGTCTCTAAAGGCAGATTTACTAGGATATTTTGAAGCGATTATTGACAATCCTTCTTTTGCTAAAGGAGTTAATCGAAAAGCGAAGGATAATTTGAATACGATTCACCGCATTAACTATAATTATCGTCTCGAATTAATTGCTATTTCGGTGGTGAAGAATGAACAAAAAATTATTAAGTTTCTCAGTATTTCCGATAAAACTAAGTTAAAACAAGCGATTGTTGTTACTCATAATTTTGCCCATCAAATTGTTGATATTGATATTAATACTGAGCAAAATAATATTACCTTGAAACCTGAGCATATAAAAATTTTTCAAGGTAAAGGTAGTGTAAAAATTAGTGAGAAGGATTTTGCCATCAAACCCAATGACTTTTATCCTCATCTGATGGTAAGTGAAGATGATAACATTAGTTTATCTCTTTTACTTTCAGAGGAACAAATAAAAATCACCCAAGCACCTTTGCCTTTACTATTGAAGGGTAATGGGAAAATGGGTAAGACTAAAAATTTATTGTTAAAGGCTTTTAATGCTAGTTTACAGGATCAGTACCAAGATTTGGTAGTAGTTAGTACCGATAGTATTAGTCAGTATCGCTTAGAAAATAGTTATCAACAGTTAACGGAAGAATTTACCCATAATCTACCTATTAATAATTACATTGATTTGGTTAGAAATACGGCTTGCAACTTAAGTTTAATTCCTGAAAATAGTTACAGGCGATCGCACTTAATCGATTACAATAAATTTAGGGAATTATTTGTTAGTGACTGGGATTTACCTGAAATTGAAATTATTTATTTGTGGGAAGAAATCCAATATATTATCAAAGGAAGTGTGAACTATTCTTTTAGTAGTAAAGGATTAATTTCAGTCTATGATTACTACGAAGAAAATAACAAGAAAACCAAAAAAGTATCGAACCTAGAAGCAGATAATATATATCGCATTGCCGAAAAATATCAAGACTGGTTAAAGGAAAATAAATATTGGGATTTAGCAGACTTAACCCAGATAACATTAAATAAATTGCCCTCCTATTTTAGGGGAGAATATGACATCGTTTTTGTGGATGATATTCATAACCTGAGTGACTTATCTTTACAGTTACTTTTGCGATTAGTAAAAGTTAATCCTCAGCAACAAAAAGCCAAAGTTGTTTTTACCTATGATGAAGCCCTCCTACACCAAAATCAACTACCTGTTAACGAAAAATTAAATAACATTTTTAACCATATTTTAGATGACTTAAATTTAGAAGGAGAAGACAACCATTTTCAAACACCATTAACCTTAACCGTTGCCCAAACAGATAACCATGAATTAATCGAGTTAGAAAAAATTATCGTTGACTTAACCAACAAAATAGAATACCAACCTAAAATTAACCATGTTATCAACACCATTGAAAACTGCCATTGGCTAGTATCCTCCCATGATACGATGATTGCTGCCCTAGAAGAATTACAACCTGATACCGTCATCATTGTACCTAGTTTAGAAGAAAAACAAACCCTTTTAAATCAAGTAGAAAACTTAGATAAAAAAACAGCCCAAATCTTAACCATTCATCAGATTAATAACTACGAATTTAATCAAATTATAGTTTGGAATTTTTTTAGCTACCTAAATCGAGTAAACCCCCCCTCATTATCTCAACTTATTCAACGATATTTATACCCCTGTCTTAACGCCGTCAAAGATAAAATTTTCTTCTATGAAAATGACTATGATATTTTTGAACACTATCCCATCCTACAAAATTATATCCATAAATCAGGGCTAAAGGCGATCGCCCCGATGCTCAATCAAAAAAATAGAGAAGAAATCGAAAAACTCGCCCATAACTATAGCCAACAAGGCGCATGGCAAATAGCCCAACAATGTTATGCAACCCTAAGTAACCATCAAAAAATAAAATATCTCGATACCCCCATCGCCCAACAACAGGGAAACTGGGATTTAGCAGGGGAATTATGGCATCAACAACAAGAATGGGATAAAGCCATATTAGCTTGGCAAGAAATTCACCCCCATCTCTGGCTAGAAAAATGGGCAAACCTAACCCTAAAAGAATGGCAAGAAAAAGCCGACTACCTCGCCCAAAAACATCAACATACCCTCGCAGGAATTTGCTACCAAAAAGCCCAAAACATCCAAGGTTATATCCGTTGTCTCCAAGAAAATAGACAATGGGAAACCATCGCCGACATTTATCAAGAAGATAACCAACCAGAGAAAGCCCAAGAAAACTATCTCCTTGCCGAAGAATACTATCTAAAGCAACAAAACCTTGCCCCCGCAGGAAGAATGTGGGAAAAATTAGCCATGTGGGAAAAAGCCGCCCAAGTTTGGGAAAAATTAGGGGCATGGGAAACCGCCGCCCAAAATTGGCTAAAAGAAAACAACCTAAGAAAAACCGCCCTATGCTACGAAAAATGTCATCAATGGCAAAAAGCAGAAAACTATTGGCGAAAATTAAACCAACCAGAAAAAATTGCCCTAAGTTGTGAAAAACAACAAAAATGGTTACAAGCAGGAGAAATTTGGCAACAATTAAAAGCATGGGAAAAAGCTGCCCATTGTTTCACCCAAGCCCAAGAAATTGAATCCGCCGCCCATTGTTATCAAAACGCCATGGAGTGGGCAAAAGCAGAAATCTGTTGGCGAGAATTAAATCAACTGCCCCAAATAGCCATCGCCTGTGAATGTCAAAACAAATGGCAAGAATCCGCCCAAATTTGGCAACAGTTAGGGGAATGGTTAAGGGCTGGATTTGCTTGGGAAATGGAAAATCAAACCCAGAAAGCTGCCCTTGCCTATGAAAAATGTCAACAATGGGAAAAAGCGGAAACCTGTTGGCGAGAATTAAATCAACTGCCCCAAATAGCCATTACCTGCGAATATCAGAATAAATGGTTAGAAGCAGGAAAGATATGGCAAAACATAGGGGAAATAGAAAAAGCTGCCCTTGCCTATGAAAAATGTCAACAATGGCAACCAGCCTTAGAATTGTGGCAACAACTCCATAATCCCCAAAAAGTAGCCTTTACCTGTTATCAGTTAGAAAAATACGAAACCTCTGCCCAAATTTGGCAAACCCTAGGGCAATGGCAACTAGCAGGGGAAGCATGGGAAAAACAAGGGGAGATAGACAAAGCAATTATTGCCTATGAAAAAGGTAACCATTGGGAAGAAATTGAACAAATTTATCGTCACCTACAAAAATGGGCAAAAGTAGCTATCGCCTGTGAAAAACAAGGGAAATGGTTAGATGCAGGAGATATTTGGCAAAAATTACAACAAATTCCCAACGCTTCCCGCTGTTATGAGTTGGCAAGAGACTGGGAAAAAGCAGAAAAAGGATGGCGACAATTAAAACAATGGGCTTGTGTGGCAGTGTGTTGTGAAAGACAGGGTAAGTGGTTAGAAGCTGCCCAGGCTTGGGAAGAAGTTAACCCCCTCATTAAATCCGCCCTTTGTTATGAGAAAGTGAAAAACTGGGAAAAAGCAGAAATATTATGGAGAAGAGAATCTAATTGGCTAAAAGTGGCAAAGGCTTGTGAAGCCCAAGAAAAATGGGCAGAAGCCGCCCAAATTTGGCAAGACTTACAAGAGTGGGAAAGGTCAGCAAAAATATGGGCTAAAATTAATCAGTTAGAATTAGCCGCGCCCTGTTATGAGAAAGCGCAGTTATGGCAAGAAGCCGAGTATTGTTGGCAACAGGTAGGAAATATTGAAAGTTTAGCCCGAATGGCAGAGTCTCAAGGGGATTGGCAAAAGGCTGCCCAAACTTGGGAAAAAGAAAATAAATGGTTTAATGCGGGTAAGGCTTGGGAAGAAGCAGGGGAAATAAAAAAAGCAGCGCTTTGTTATCAGGAGGATGGCAGTTGGCAAGAAGCAAAAATTTGTTGGCAAAAATTAAAAGATTTTCGTCAAGTAGCAATCTGTTGTGAGAAACAGAAGGCTTGGCAGGATGCTGGGGAGTTTTGGTTAAAGGTAGGTGAAATAGAAAAGGCTGGTTTAGCTTTTCAGCGGGGAGAGTTGCGGCAAGATGCCCAAGATTGTTGGTTAAGGTTACAAAATTATAGTAATGTGGCAATCTGTGGCGAGAAACAAAAGGCTTGGCAAAATGCCGGGCAGGCTTGGTTAAAGGCTGGGGAAATAGAAAAGGCTGGTTTCGCTTTTCAACAGGGGGAGTTTTGGGAAAACGCCCAAGATTGTTGGCAAAAGTTGAAGAATTATAATAAGGTGGCCATTTGTCAGCAAAAGCTAGATAGGTGGGCGCAAGCGGCGAAAACTTGGGAGTCGTTGCAAAGTTGGCAAAATGCTGGTAAGGCTTGGTTACAGGCAGGAGAGATGGAAAAATCGGCGATGTGCTATGAAAATGGTGGTTTTTGGGAAAGGGCGGAAAGTCTTTGGGAAAGGTTGGAAAATTGGCGAAAATTAGCATATACCTGCGAGAAACAACAAAAATGGCAAAAAGTAGGTTATGCCTATGAACAAGCCCAAGAATGGATGAAAGCGGGGCAAATATACGAACAAATTTCGGCATATGCAGAGGCTAAAAAATGTTGGAAAGAGCTAAAGGACTGGCAAAGGGTTGCCTATACTTGTGAGCAACAGTCGAAATGGATGGAGGCTGGAGAGGCATGGAGTTTGGCTCAAAATTGGTCGTCTTCTGCACAGGCTTATGAGAAGGGAAGCCATTGGTTACGAGCTTTCGAGGCTTGGGAAAAGGATGGTAATTTAGAAAAAGGTGCGATCGCCCTTGAACAAGGACAAATGTATTATCAAGCAGCCCAAACATGGTTAAAAACCGATGTGGAAGAGAAAGAGGAAAAAGCAGGATTAAATTATGAGTTAGCCCAAAAGTGGGAGTTAGCGGAGGAATGTTGGCGAAAAATATCCCGTTGGGATAAAATCGCTTTCTGTTGTGAAAAACAAGGGGGTGATAAGTTGGATTTCGCCATTGAAGCATGGTTAAATGCAGGAAATAAACTCAAGGCTGCTAATCTACTGCGTCGCACGGGCAGGTGGAAACAGGCTGCCACCGTTTTGGCTGGGATTAGCAATAAATAGTAGGTAAAAGACAAAATAAGCAACACCACACAAGATTATTTTGATGGTTGTAATTTTGAGAGGGGGTTGACTACTCCTCTGTCTATATTTCATTTTCCCTACTAATTATTTATCATCTCTTACCTTGTGGTTTTTGCCTATCTTTTTTATGGTAGAATTTGGGATTGTATATTTCTCACACGCTATTAGGTAATAGATGATTTACCCTGATTTCA
The DNA here is from genome assembly GCF_054166785.1 of Cyanobacterium sp. Lineage (NCBI taxonomy): Bacteria > Bacillati > Cyanobacteriota > Cyanophyceae > Chroococcales > Geminocystaceae > Cyanobacterium > Cyanobacterium sp. Next base: position 10,795 of record NZ_JBSZCP010000054.1, on the reverse strand, counting down.
ATGAATTTTGCTCATTAACCAGCCAAGGAAATTTTATTCCTGTATATCAAGAATTAGTGGCGGATTTAGAAACCCCTGTTTCCGCTTGGTATAAGGTGTGTGCGGATCAACCCTACAATTTTTTATTGGAATCGGTAGAAGGTGGAGAAAATTTAGGACGCTATAGTTTTTTGGGTTGTGATCCCGTTTGGATACTCGAAGCTAGGGGACATCATACCACCAAAACCCATCGGCAAGGTAAGGTAGAAGTTTTTACAGGTAATCCTTTCGATATTCTTGCTAGTTGCCTCGAATCTATTAAGCCAGTGCATTTACCCCAACTTCCCCCCGATATTGGCGGTTTGTTTGGCTATTGGGGTTATGAGTTGATTTCTTGGATTGAGCCAAAGGTTAAGGTATATCCTCCCAAGGAAGGGGATTTACCCGATGGTATTTGGATGCAGGTGGACAATCTTTTGATTTTTGATCAGGTTAAGCGTAAAATATGGGCGATCGCCTATGCAGACTTAAGACAAAAACACCTTACCCTAGAAGAAATCTACGAACAGGCTTGCGCTAAATTAAATAAATTGGTATTCAAATTACAGTTACCCCTTCCCACCACGGCAAAACCCCTAGAGTTTAATCCCCACAAACCTTCTAATGTCACAGGGAATAACGAAAATTATCAAAGTAATACGACCAAAGAACAATTTAGCTCCAGTGTCAAAAAAGCACAGGAATATATTAAGGCAGGGGATATTTTTCAAGTAGTTATTTCTCAGAGACTACAAACCCACTATGACGGAGATCCCTTTGAGTTGTATCGCTCTTTGCGGTTAATTAACCCCTCCCCCTACATGGCTTTTTATAATTTTGATGGATGGCAATTAATCGGCTCATCCCCCGAAGTGATGGTAAAAGCCGAAAAAGATGGACTAGGTAAAACCATTGCTACCCTACGCCCCATTGCAGGGACTCGCCCTCGGGGTAAAACGGTTCAAGAAGATCAAGCTCTTGCCCAAGACTTACTGAAAGATCCTAAAGAAATAGCAGAACATGTTATGTTGGTGGATCTAGGACGGAATGATCTGGGTAGGGTATGTAATAAAGGCACTGTTACCGTTGATGAATTAATGGTAATCGAGCGTTATTCCCATGTAATGCACATTGTTAGTAATGTTACAGGGGAGTTGGAAGAAAAATATACTCCTTGGGATTTACTCAAAGCCGCTTTCCCCGCAGGTACCGTCAGTGGTGCCCCTAAAATCCGAGCCATGGAAATTATCAATGAGTTAGAGCCTGAAAGAAGGGGGCCTTATTCTGGGGTGTATGGATATTATGATTTTGAAGGTCAGCTAAATACCGCCATCACCATTCGTACGATGATTGTGGAAAAAGGAGAAGGAGCGGAAAACCACCGTGTATATCTTCAAGCAGGGGCTGGATTGGTGGCAGATTCTGACCCAGAGAAGGAATATCAGGAAACCATTAATAAGGCGAAGGGTTTGTTGGAGGCCATTAGAAGTTTGAGTTAATAAAAATAAGTTAAAGTTTTTTTACGGAAAATGTAGCGAAAAAATTTTTTTGGTGTATATTGAGAGAAATCGAATAAGTCACATTAGGAAAAGAACAGCGATTATGTCAAAGTTTTATTTTCACCGAGAAAATGTTCAAGCCTCGTCTTCTCATGGGTTATCCTCTGTTTCGTCGTCTTCTTCAGCAAAACTTCCTACGGTGACTTTTTCGGAAAAAAATCAGTCCGTCCACCATCCTCCAAATTCAAGAGATTCTGTCAGGCTCTATTTACGGGATATTGGGCGGATTCCACTTTTAACCAAAGAGCAAGAAATCGATTTAGCCAGAAAAGTTCGCTCCTCCAAAAAACTCCTTGATTTACGAGACAAACACAAAGGGGAGGAAAAAATTAAAGACTATATCAATGCTTTGGAGTTTTATGAGTCTTTATCAAAACAATTGTCACGGTTTCCGAGTCTGGATGAATGGAGTGCAGAGCTTAATTTAACATCGCTTCAGTTAGAGCAAGTTTTGCAGGGTGGTATGGAAAGATGGGCGGAGTTAGCTAAGTTAGAAGTGCCTGAGTTAGAGGAAATATTGTCCACGGGCAAGGGTGCTAAACAACACATGATTAATGCAAATTTGCGTTTAGTGGTTTCCATTGCCAAGAAGTATCAAAATCGAGGTTTAGATTTACTAGATTTAATCCAAGAGGGTACTCTGGGTTTAGAGAAAGCGGTGGAAAAGTTTGACTATCGCAAGGGTTATCATTTTAGTACCTATGCCTATTGGTGGATTCGTCAAGGGATGACCAGGGCGATCGCCACCCAGAGCCGTTCTATCCGTATTCCCATCCACATCACCGAAAAATTGAACTTATTGAAAAAAACCCAAAGGCAACTATCCCAAGCCCTTGGTAGAACTCCGAAAGCGGAAGAATTAGCCGAAAAAATGGAGATGAGTGCCTTTGAACTACGAAGTTTTCTCAACCAGATTCCCCGTTCTATTTCCCTTGAAACCAAGGTAGGGGAAGACTATAACACCGAGTTAGTAGAATTAATTGAAACGGATTCGGCTACCCCCGAAGAAAATTTGATGTTAATTTCCATGCGTCAAGATGTCAATACTTTATTAAGTAGTCTGAGTGAAAGGGAAGCCAAAATTTTACGTCTGCGTTATGGTTTTGAAGATGGAAAAACTTACTCCCTCAGTGATACCGCTGAAATGATGCAACTCTCACGGGAAAGGGTAAGACAAATTCAGGCTAAGGCTATCCAAAAATTGCGACAGCCCAACACCCGTCAACAGTTACATGATTATTTAGAAATTATTAGTTAAATCCCATTGTGCTAGATGTAGATACGGTTATTTATAAAAATCCTGCTCCCACGGTGGATATTATCATTGAAATGGTTGACAGGATTTCCATGGCCCCTGAGTCTGCCCCACGGTTTGAAAACAAGCCCTTTGCTCCCATTGTCTTGATTGAGCGTAAATTTGAGCCTTTGGGGTGGGCTATTCCCGGGGGGTTTGTGGATTATGGGGAGTCGGTGGAAAAGAGTGCTGTGAGGGAAGCCCTGGAGGAAGTCAGTTTGAGGGTTGATTTAATCGAGCAATTCTATGTTTATTCTGATCCCCAGAGGGATAAACGTAAACATACCATTAGTATTGTATTTATTGCCCGTGCTAAGGGGGAGCCAAAGGCCGATGATGATGCTTTAAATGCAGGGATTTTTCCCCTTTGGGAGATGCCTCAAAATCTTTGTTTTGACCACGATCGCATCTTAGCTGATTATATTAATTATAAATTAACGGGCGATCGCCCCAAATTATCATAACTTAATAAATAAAAAATGTTCACCTTTCGTAATATTGCTTATAATCGGTTACATAAGATAACAATTTAGAATTTCTTAATAAAACGATTTTTAGCTAAAAATAACAAAAGGTTTGATATAGAATGTCTCGAATATTGGTCATTGATGATGATCCAGCGATCTCAGAATTAGTAGCCATTAACCTAGAAATGGCAGGGTATGATATATCCCAAGCAGAAGATGGTATAAAAGGTCAAGCCCTAGCCCTTCAAATACAACCAGATCTAATTATGTTAGATTTGATGTTACCCAAAGTAGATGGTTTTACCGTTTGTCAAAGGTTGAGAAGGGATGAGCGCACCGCAAATATCCCCGTACTAATGTTGACGGCGTTGGCTCAAACAAAAAATAAGGTAGAAGGTTTTAACGCAGGGGCTGATGACTACCTCACCAAACCCTTTGAAGTGGAGGAAATGTTGGCAAGGGTTAAGGCTTTATTGCGCAGGAGCGATCGCACCCCCCAGAGTGCCAAACATAGTGAGATACTTAACTATGGGCCTTTAACCATCGTACCCGAAAGATTTGAAGTAATTTGGTTTGACAAAACCATAAAACTAACTCACCTTGAATTTGAACTACTTCACTGTCTATTACAAAGACATGGTCAAACGGTTTCCCCCAGTGATATTCTCAAGGAAGTATGGGGCTATGATCCCAATGATGACATTGAAACTATCAGGGTTCATGTGCGCCATCTCAGGACAAAACTAGAACCAGATCCCCGTCGCCCCCGTTATATTAAAACAGTATATGGTGCTGGATACTGCCTCGAACTACCCACCGAATAATAATTAGGTATTAGGTAATGGTTGATATAAACCCTTGCCTTCTCCCTCCACTCTCAAATAATTGTTGTTTTCTATTCATATAGGTAGAATGAGATGGATAACTTTTTGGTTAGATGAAACTATATATTAAGCTATTCGTCAAAACCCATAGTTAAATTTTTATTGAGAGGGATTATGTTAAACAAAAAATCTTTTATAAACACTATTCGTAACGCAAGTATAGTAGGTGCCACCGTGGTGAGTTGTTGGTTAGCCCCCATGGGTAAACTACTCGCCCTTCCCCAAGAAGTAATAGTTGAGAAATTACAATCAATCCCCGTTTTTACTATTGCCGATAATCAAGGGGCGCCGTTAGTCGCCACCAATGGAGAAAATGATAATCAAAGAGTAGCTGGAGTTTTTATCAGTAAAACCGACGCAAATAATTTTGTAGAGCAGTTAAAACAAAATAACCCCGAATTAGGTGGACAAGTGCAGGTTATTCCCGTATCTTTAGGGGAAGTTTACGAAATGTCAGAGGCTAACGCAGAGCAACCCGATGGCATCAGATTTGCCTATGTACCTCGTCAGGCAGATGTAGAACAAGCTAGACAGTTAAATGCTGGTTACCGTGGCGGTGTTCCCCTATTTGTGGCTACGGCGGGGAATGATCAAGGTTATCTAACCGTTAGACAAGGGGATCAAGAATTTATTCCTTTCTTTTTTGAAGAGTCCCAAGTAAGGGATTTAGTAGAAGGCTTTAAACAGTCTCAACCGGAGTTAGCTAATTCTGTACAAATAGAAGTAGTTGTCCTTGAGGGCGTAATTTCAGCCCTTGAGCAGGGAGATGATGAGTTATTAGAAAGAATTATGCTTTGGCCTTCCCAGGAGTCTATCCGCTTTATCCAACAAAATTCTCCTCAGCAGTAAAATAGTTGAATTTTGGTAATTTTCAAAATGGTGGGTCTTACCTCCCCACCTTGCCGGGGAGAAACATCTCCTCAGCCGTACCAGATAGCTTCTATTTGCTGGGCGATCGCCCTTGAATGGGGAATGGTATCATGGTTGGTTAGGACGGTGACATGACCCATTTTACGACCATGGCGGGATTCAGCTTTTTCGTACCAATGAACAAAAGCGTCTTTTAGTTGGGCAATTTGATCTAATTTTTTTTGATAGTTGGGGTTAGGATGATCTAAGCCGAGTAAATTAACCATGATTGCCCCCTGTTGACGAAAACTTAAATCTCCCATGGGTTTTCCCGTCACCGCTTGAAGTTGTAGGGCAAATTGAGAAGTTATACAACCATCAAGGGTATAGTGTCCAGAGTTGTGGGTGCGGGGGGCGGTTTCGTTGACCAAAATTCGACCATCTTGGGTTAAAAATAGTTCAATGCCCATTACTCCTACATAGTCTAGGGCTGTGAGTAGTGTACGGGCGATCGCCTTTACTTCTTCCCTCTGAGCTGTGGTAACATTGGCAGGGGCAATAGTCCAACGACAAACCTGATGTTTTTGATAGGTTTCCACCACGGGATAATCACACACAACACCATCCACCCCACGGGCGACAATTACCGCTAATTCACGGTCAAAAGGAATAAACTCCTCCATTAAAAAAGGTACATTCCCCAAAACTTTTAACGCCGAATCTAACTCATCGGGGGATTTCACAATAATAGTACCCTGTCCATCGTAACCGTGACGACGCACCTTTAGCACCACGGGAAAACCAAAACTTTCCAAGTCTTCCTTTTTCTTAAAATTTTTAAATCGAGGCACAGGCAAACCAAGATTTTCTAAAAAACATCTTTGCTCATACTTGTCCAATAAAGGAGCTAAACTACGGAGGGAGGGACGAAAACAAACTCCTTTTTCTGCCAAAATTTGTAATCCTTCAAGGTCAACAAATTCATTTTCAAAGGTGATTACGTCACATTTTTGAGCTAATTTTTGAGTACCTTCCACCGAATCCACGGGCGCCAATATCACCTCATCGGCTAAACTTACCGCCGAATCATCTTCCTTGGGAGTTTGCACCGATACAATAATTTCTTGGGCAGGGGCTTCTTTTGCCATCATCCATGCTAGTTGCCCTCCGCCGATAACACCTACTCTTGTCATCTTCTCTTTTTCTTCCTTATTTTTTCCCTCACCTATCTTAATAGATTGGGGTAAATAATTCATCGCTGGGGGAATGGCTTCGGATTTAGCCTCCACTCACGGGGGGAATAAAAGCTAATTCGTCACCATCTTGAAGGATATAATCGGGGGAAACAAATTGGAGATTGACGGCGAAGCGGGTAATTTCTACCCATGGTTGCAATGCTGATTTTTCAGTAATCATTTGTTGCAAAATATCCCTAACCGCTGATTTTTCGCACACGTCTAGGGTTAGTTCCGATTGTTGATATACTTCTTGGTAGATGGCGAACAGTTTTATTTTAACTCTCATAAAATGTTTTTTGGCTTTTGCACCTCCATATTTCATTTTAACGAGTTAGGGTCATGATGTTTCTATTTTGTAGGGAGGTATTGGGTATTTCTTCTGAAAAGTTCGTAATTAATAGTAATGGTACGATAAGGGTTGTAAGGGCGATCGTAGTTCCAAAAATATTTGCTGTTATTTGTCTAGGGTTACTTTCTTCATTGTTTCTAGACCTACCACTGGCTTCCATAGATTTATATTATTGAATCTTGATTGAAATAAATTATTATTAATATACCTCCCATTGTAACAGTTATTTTTGACTCTGTTTGTGTTTAAAATGACTTTTTACATTTTTTTTATTTTTTTATGCTTTTTTTAAATATTAATGAATTATGTGGTTATATTTATTAATCCATTACTCTCCATCGTATAACAAATAGTAATGGGAACATAGAAATAATGAATAAAATAAATGTAGGGTTTGTCCTCTATTTTTTACCTTTAAATTAGTTTATTTAGGATACTTTAATTAGATATTTAACAGGTTCATTGTTTAATCAACCTCAATTTAGTTTAATATTTGAGTGGTGCTGACTAAGCCCTTAAAAGTAGAGTAAAGTTAATGGGAGAAAATCTACGATGGAAGACAATTTGATTATGGATGGCTATAAAGTTAATCATAAAGATGAAATTGAAACAGTAATCTACAGCCTAGAAGAGAATGACAGCGCCATGGTGCTGAAAAATGATGAGGGTTTTCTATGGAAATTTCAATATGGCAGTGTGGAGGTTTTTGTACAACTGACGGGGGAAAGTGATGATGATTTATTGACGGTTTGGTCCGTAGTTTTACCTTTACCTGCTAAAAATGAACCTGAGTTGATGAGGAGATTATTGGAAACTAATTGGAGCGGTACTTTTGAAACTTGTTTTAGTATTTTTAATAATCAAATAGTGGTTTGCGCCCAGCGCACCATTGCCGATCTTTATCCTAGTGAAATTTCCCGTATAATTACTTTGGTTGCTAGTATTGCTGATGAGAATGATGATTCTTTGAGAGAAGAATTTGGTAATAATTGATCCTCCAATCCATCAGTCAAAAGTATATAATCAACTATGCACTCTCAATTTTTATAGTTGGGGTGGGTAGTTTAGTTTTTCAACCAGTCAACTATTGTGAACTCTTTTGCACAGGAAGAATTTACCAAGAGATATAGTCAAGGAAAGTCTGCTTTTGAGTGTGGACAATATCGCCAGAGTGTTAAATATTTAGAGGATGCTTGTAAGTTGGTATCCCTTAATAGTCGTTTAGGGGGAGAGGTGCAAATGTGGCTTGTTAATGCTTATCAGGCCGTGGGTGATGGTAAAAGTGCGATCGCCCTTTGTCAAAATTTATGCACTCATCCCCATGTAGATACGAAAATTCAAGCACAACGGTTACTCTACATTCTCCAAGCCCCTGAGTTGCAACGCCCCAAGGAATGGATGACGGAAATTCCTGACCTCAATGCTAAGTCTAGTTTACCTATTAATCGCCGAGCCAGTAGCCCTCGCAAAATTGAGCCAAAAAGACAAATAGAGTTAGTGGATTTAAGTACCGTTAACACCAAGGATAATCAATTTTTATGGGTTAGTTTAATTATATCCCTAGGGGCGATCGCCTCTTTATGGATACTTTAACCATATTCATTTTTGAGACTCAAGGCAATTTTGGCACCAATACCATTAATCCAGTTTTCATTTTGCTTAGTATAACTACGAGGAATATTAGTAGCCACCATCATTACCCCACAATCATTTAAAGGTAAACAAATTAAACCCTGTATATTTTCAGGGAAATAATTAAACTCCACTTTACCCGGATAATGTTTTAAATCCACAAGATAAACAGGTTTTTGAGTTTTGATCACCCTTTCCACAATCTGCCCAATTTCTACCTCCTTTTGAACTCCTAAAATTCCTCGTCTTAAAAGAGTTTTTTCTTGATAGTAAACAAGTATAGATTTAGTAACCGTATTACTAAGAATTAAATGACTAGCCCATGCTAATTCAGTTTTAATATTTTCAGATAAATCATCCCTCAATTCGAAGCCTTCCTCCCCCTCTAAAACAACACTTTGAGGAGGTTCGGATTGAATTTGTCTAGCTAAAATACTGGTCAATAATAACATCGCACATAGAATAATACCCAGAGCATCAGAACGAGCTTGAGAGTCTAATAAAGTAGGAGTTACTAATCGATTGATCATTAGTAAAGTGCCTCCTAAAATACCAGCAATTAAGGGTAAATTTTTTAAAAGAGTATTTTCAGAAGATTTATTTTTTTCTGGCATTATTTTTTACTAAAAACGTCCATAGTTACATTGTTACAAAACGAAACCATAACTAAGACTAATTTAATCTTTTTATCAAAGTCTGTTCAAGGTTAAGGGGTTTAGTTCTAAATCCGTAAAAAAAGTATACTAATAAAACGAACAATGGGCTTAAGCCCATTGCCAATAAATAAAAGTACAATATGTTGAAATAATTTTAATTATCAGAGGATTTACTATTGAGCTTATTTAACTCTTCCCGAAGATTAATGACTTCTTGGGTTAAACTTCTTAAATCTTCCTTAGAAGGATTTGAACCACCAGACTGACTACTGTTAGAAGCCGTGGAAGGGTTATTTTTTTGATTGAAAAAATCCTCAATCATTTTTTTCGCCTCCTCCTCCGTTAAAGCCCCTTTTTGAGCCCATATTTCCGATCTAGCTTGTAAATCTCTACTTAGTTCAGTAATTTTTTGGTTAAATCTCTCCCTATCTTGGATTGTCTCCACCGCTGATGCCGTCGCACCGATGGCGATTCTTAAACCTTGTTGAATAGGATTTGAAGAATTATTGCTAGTCATATTAATTATGCTTATAAATTTAGCTTTACTTGATCAATAATTGAATTATAGCAATAGTATTTTTTCCCCGTTACAAACAATAGTTGTTTTGGTGGGCGGTGTATCGCCCTACCGCAAGAAGAAAAAATGAATTAGACTTTACCTCTAATTTCCTCAATCACTCCATCTCTGAGGACAACTTCTACATTAAGTTTTTCCACAAGATTATCTCCTTCTTTGACTTCAAAAAAGCTCTCCATTTGAGCCTGTACAACCTCTTGCCCTAGTTCTAATAATTGAACCTGTTGCATTTGCTGTAACATTTGATTTTTATTTTGTAGAAGCTCATTTTTTTTCTGATTAACCTGTTGATTAATATTTTCAATTTGTTGGGCTGCTTGAATACTACCTTGTTTTTGGATTTCGGCGATCGCCCTTTGTCCCTGTTGTTCAAGCTGAGCAAGTTGAGAGTCAATCTGATTAACCTGATTTTGTAACTGTTTTTGAGCCTCATCCTGCCATGCAGGGGTAACAATTACCTTTACATTAACAGGACGCTTGAGAACTAAACCAGAGGTATTTAAATTTAACTGCATAAAATTATATTAACGATGAATTCCATTAAAACATTGCGTTTATCATATCCTGATACCCCCTTGTTACCAAAATAGTTTTAATTTTTTTTTCCATTTCAGTAAGGATAATATTTTTTAAGTGGCTTTTATATATAATGATATACATGACATACATTACAAATACGATGAAAACCAATATAGACTTAGATGAAGACCTAATAAAACAAGGATTTGCCATGACAGGGTTGAGAACAAAAAAAGAATTAGTAAACTTTGCCCTAGCAGAATTGGTCAAAAGACAAACTCCCAAAGACCTTTTAGAATTAGCAGGAGAAATAGAATTTATAGATGGTCTTAGCACCGATAAACTAAGAACAAATCGCTATGTTATTGATTGATACATCCATTTGGATTGAAGTGCTAAGGGATAAATCAAAAGTCAAAGCCGAAAGACTAAAAAAGATTATTGCCCATAGAAATTATTACTTATCAGTTTTTACAAAAATGGAACTTCTGCAAGGGTGTAAAAACGAGGTTGAATGGGAAAAAATAAACACTTACTTGGCTGTTCAAAAATATCTTATACCCGATTACCATTCCATCTGGGAAAATTCTGCTAGGCTATACTTTGAACGTCCGTTGCGACAGTCCCCAATCTCAGCATAGCGGATTGGGGAAGGATAGCAACACCCAATTTTATTTCCCTCCTTCCTGATTCTTTATGTACTGTTTGAGCTTTTCGATAGTAACTCCCCCTGTACTGGAAACATAGTAAGAG
>NZ_JBSZCP010000053.1:0-88848 GCF_054166785.1 Cyanobacterium sp. | reverse complement strand
GGTCAATTCTTCAACATATTAGAGTATGTTTGTTCACAAACGGATACTTATTTTGAGAGGGTAGATAAAGACTATACTTCGCAAATATGCCCGAATTGTGGTACTAATACAGGTAAAAAGACTCTGAATATGAGAGTCCATCATTGCCCCGAATGTGGCTATGAAAAAGATCGAGATATTGTGGCGGCGGAAGTAATTAGAAATAGGGGATTGCAAAATGTTGCGGTAGGAACTATCGTGATGAAACAGCCCAGTAATGGCGTTCTGTCAGGGGCGAAAGCCTAGATAAGAGTCTATATGGGAATCCCCTCGCCTTCAGGCAGGGGAGGTTCAAGGTAAAAAGAAAAATATTAAGATAAAAAATAGATATAAAATGGACGGATTAACCTTTTTCCAAAATAGTGCAGGTAAGTGGCGATCGCAACGTACAACCCACCATTTACCTTTCCGCCGTGCCGAAAGTGGAGGCTCAGAAATACAAGTAGAAACCCTTGATAAAGAGAATCCCAAAATCAAAGAAATCTGCGAAATGCACAAATTCGACCCCGAAAAATCCGTCGGAGGCTCTTACGTAACATGGGATGGTGCCATGGCTTGGGATAAAGAAAACGAAAGCCACAAAGGAGAAACCGTTTTTGCCCTCATCCCCGAAACCGATAATCCCCGCCAAGGAAAACTACTCAGAGAAAGAGGTTACGCCGAAATTGTACCCGTAGCAGGAGAATATTACCTCGACCATGACGATGCCCTCGTTTTAACCACCGAATACGAAACCATGACAATCCACGAACGCTTTTGGTTTGTCAGCGATGATGTTCGTTTGCGTACCAGCACAGTACAAAGATTTGGAGGTTTTAATACCGCCACCTTCTGTATTGAAGTAAGAGAAAAACCTGAAGACGAAAAAACCACCCAACCCAATCTTGATTCCTTACTAGATTCTCCCGCTATCACTGGTTGGTAATCCTGAAAAAAAGAGTTTTATCCCCCCCCCTATTAATTAAGGGGGATCAATTCCCTACAAAAAGATTATTTATATTATTAGTAAAACATTAACCAATGAGTAACTCTACAGATGTAAAAGCCCTAGCAAAACTGATGGCAGGGGATTTTAGTAACGAAGCACAAGCCATCGAAAATCCTCCCTTCTTTGCCCATATTCGAGTATGTATGCGCCCCTTACCCCATTCCCTTTTTGGAGAAATCAGCTTTTTTCTCGAACAAGCCTACGACTTTCTATTATCTCAACCCTATCGTTTAAGAGTATTTACCATCAAAGCAGTGGGAGATCACCTAGAGTTAGAACATTATAAACTAAAAGAAGAAAAAGAATTTTATGGAGCTTCTCGCAACCCTGAAAAACTAAAAGAATTAACCCTTGACCATCTCGATAAAATGGATGGTTGTGATATGGTAGCTCACTGGACAGGAACTCACTTTAAAGGTCATGTGAAGCCGGGTAAGGCTTGTATCGTAGAGCGTAAAGGCAAAAAGTCCTACCTTGATAATAGCTTTGAAATTGATGAGAACAAATTAATTAGCTTTGACCGTGGTAGAGACCTAGAAACCGATGAGTTGTTATGGGGTTCAGTGGCTGGCCCCTTTCATTTTAGCCCTACCCAACGTTTTATTGATGAACTTTAGTTTTCCTAGCCCATTTTTAGAAAATTCATGGACTCCACACTATTAAGAATATGCCATATTTCTGAGAAAGATGTGACATTTTGTAAATTTTTTGTTAACAATGGTAAATAGCAGTTCACAAAAAAAGGGATTTATTTCTAAAAACCATTCAGATATATCCTTGAATCATGCTATATTAAGAAAAGTTAATGGTGTACTGGTTATATTGCTCAGTACAAAATCAGTTTTCTCTCATAAAACAGAGAAAGCATAAAAGTAAAACTTAAAAAGTTAAGAAAAGAAACATTATGACTATCGCAGTCGGACGCGCTCCTGCGCAAAGAGGCTGGTTCGAAGCCTTAGACGACTGGCTCAAAAGAGACAGATTCGTATTCGTAGGCTGGTCTGGTATCCTTCTATTTCCCTGTGCTTACATGGCTTTGGGTGGTTGGTTAACAGGCACTACTTTTGTAACCTCTTGGTACACCCACGCTTTAGCTAGTTCCTACTTAGAGGGTGCTAACTTCCTAACCGTAGCCGTATCTAGTCCTGCTGATGCTTTTGGTCATTCCATACTATTTTTGTGGGGGCCTGAAGCTCAGGGCGATTTTACCCGCTGGTGTCAAATCGGTGGTTTGTGGTCTTTTGTAGCACTACACGGAGCTTTCGGTTTAATCGGCTTCATGTTACGTCAGTTTGAAATTGCTCGTCTAGTGGGGATTCGTCCTTACAATGCGATCGCCTTTTCTGGCCCTATTGCCGTATTTGTCAGTGTCTTCTTAATGTATCCCCTAGGACAGTCTAGCTGGTTCTTTGCTCCTTCCTTCGGAGTAGCTGGAATCTTCCGCTTTATCTTGTTCCTACAAGGATTCCACAACTGGACTCTTAACCCCTTCCACATGATGGGCGTAGCTGGTATTCTTGGGGGGGCACTACTGTGTGCCATTCATGGTGCCACCGTAGAAAATACCCTATTCCAAGATGGTGAACAAGCAAACACCTTCCGTGCATTTGAACCTACCCAAGCAGAAGAAACCTACTCCATGGTTACTGCTAACCGTTATTGGTCTCAAATCTTCGGTATTGCTTTCTCCAACAAACGCTGGTTACACTTCTTCATGTTGTTTGTACCCGTAACTGGGTTGTGGATGAGTTCTATCGGTATCGTTGGTTTAGCATTTAACCTTCGTGCCTATGACTTCGTCTCCCAAGAGTTAAGGGCAGCAGAAGACCCAGAATTTGAAACATTTTATACCAAAAACATCCTATTAAACGAAGGGTTGCGCGCATGGATGGCGCCCCAAGATCAACCCCATCAAAAATTTGAATTTCCTGAGGAGGTACTTCCCCGTGGTAACGCTCTCTAATAGTTCCATCGGCGGTCGTGACCTACAATCTACTGGATTTGCTTGGTGGGCTGGTAATGCCAGACTTATCAACCTATCTGGAAAATTGTTAGGTGCGCACGTCGCCCACGCTGGTCTCATTGTATTTTGGGCTGGCGCCATGACTTTATTTGAAACCGCACACTTCATTCCCGAAAAACCAATGTACGAACAAGGTTTAATCCTTCTTCCTCACATTGCTACCTTGGGTTGGGGTGTAGGTGCTGGTGGTGAAATCACCGATACATTTCCTTTCTTCGTAGCTGGTGTATTACACATCATCTCCTCTGCTGTATTAGGCTTAGGTGGACTTTACCACGCTTTACGTGGTCCTGAAACCCTAGAAGAATACTCTAGTTTCTTTGGTTACGATTGGAAAGACAAAAACCAAATGACTAACATCATTGGTTATCACTTAATCCTCTTAGGTTTGGGTGCATTCCTACTCGTCTTCAAAGCGATGTTCTTTGGTGGTGTGTACGATACCTGGGCGCCGGGTGGTGGAGATGTTCGTATTATCACCAACCCAACCTTAAACCCTGCAACCATCTTTGGTTACTTGGCTAAAGCTCCCTTTGGTGGCGAAGGTTGGATCATGAGTGTTAACAACATGGAAGACATCATCGGTGGTCATATCTGGGTAGGTTTCATCTGTATCGGTGGCGGTATTTGGCACATCCTAACCAAGCCTTTTGGTTGGGCTCGTCGCGCCCTCGTCTGGTCTGGTGAGGCTTATTTGGCCTATAGCTTAGGTGCTTTATCCTTAATGGGATTCATCGCATCCGTTATGGTGTGGTACAACAATACCGCTTATCCTAGCGAATTCTATGGTCCTACTGGTGCCGAAGCATCTCAGGCTCAAGCATTAACCTATTTAATCCGTGACCAACGCTTAGGTGCTAACGTAGGTTCTGCTCAAGGTCCTACTGGTCTTGGTAAATACTTAATGCGCTCTCCCACTGGTGAAATCATCTTTGGTGGTGAAACCATGCGTTTCTGGGACTTCCGTGGTCCTTGGTTAGAGCCTCTTCGTGGTCCTAACGGTTTAGATTTAGACAAAATCAGAAATGACATTCAACCTTGGCAAGTACGTCGTGCGGCTGAGTACATGACCCACGCGCCTTTAGGTTCTCTAAACTCTGTTGGTGGTGTAATCACTGACGTTAACTCTTTCAACTATGTATCTCCCCGTGCATGGTTAGCAACTTCTCACTTCGTATTAGCTTTCTTCTTCTTAATTGGTCACTTGTGGCACGCAGGACGTTCTCGTGCGGCTGCTGGTGGTTTCGAGAAAGGTATTGATCGTAAGAATGAGCCTACCTTATCCATGCCCGATCTTGACTAATATTTTTAGTCTGGTTTAGGACATAGTAATAATAGAGGGTGCTGTAATACGGCACCCTTTTTTTTTGTTTTTTTATTTTGATACGGGACTGGGCGGAATCGAACCACCGGCCCAGTGCTTAGGAGGCACTTGCTCTATCCTACTGAGCTACAGCCCCAAATGTATTGTTAGAAAATTTCAGAACAATATATCACCATATATTTTAATTCAAATGCTTTTATAATACAAGGGGTTAAAAATAAAGGTGATGCAAAGGAGAATAAATGATTAGAATTGGGAATGGTTATGATTTACATCGTTTGGTGGAAGGTCGGAAGTTAATCCTTGGGGGGGTGAACATTGAGCATTCTGTGGGGCTTTTGGGTCATAGCGATGCGGATGTGTTAACCCATTCTATTATGGATGCTTTGTTGGGGGCTTTAAGTTTGGGTGATATTGGTCACTATTTTCCGCCGAGTGATCCTCAGTGGGCTGGGGCGGATAGTATTGTGTTGTTGAAGGAAGTTTATCAGTTGATTTTGGATCGGGGGTGGAATGTGGTTAATATGGATAATGTTATTGTGGCGGAACGTCCTAAGTTAAAACCCCATTTACCTGCTATGATTGACAGTCTGGCACGGGCGATGAGTATTAGTCCTGATCAAATTAGTATTAAGGCGACGACTAATGAGAAGTTGGATGCTATTGGTAGGGAGGAGGCTATATGTGCTTATACGGTTGTTTTATTAGAGTCTGTTAGTTAATGATTAATTATCTTCGGGGTGATGTTGTTTATATTCTCAGAACCCATAATAAGCGAATTATGCTGGTGTTGGAGGTGAATGGGATTGGCTATGAGGTGCAAATTTTTTCTCGATTTGCTCGTAATATAGAGGAGCATGGGGAGGGCAAAAGTTTACAGGTTTTTACCCATTTACAGATTCGGGATGACCAACAAATTTTGTATGGTTTTATGTCGGCGGCCCAGAGGGATTTGTTTCGGCAGTTGATTAGTGTGTCTGGCATTGGGGTTCAAAGTGCGATCGCCCTTATTGATACTTTGGGTTTGGAGGATTTAGTACAAGCGATTGTGATGGGTAACACCCGTATGTTATCAAAAACCCCGGGGGTAGGACAAAAAACCGCAGAAAGAATTGCCCTGGAGTTGAAAACAAAACTTTCTCAGTGGCGCATTGAGGCAGGAATTAATATTAACCAAGAAAGGGTTTCTCCGCCCTCGGATATTTTGGCAGATTTGGAAATGACTCTCCTTGCGTTGGGTTATACGAAGGATGAAATTCAACAGGCAATTTCGGTCATTAGTCAGGATAATATCTTGCTAAAAAATACCATGGTAGAGGAATGGATTAGAAGTGCGATCGCCTATTTATCCGCTGATCTTAATTAGGGTGGGCTCAATTATGGTTAATTTTCTTCCATAACAGTGTGCCAAGCGATGGCATAATTCTGCGTGGGCTCATTCACTTGATCTTTGAAACTGACTTTAATTGAATATTGCTTAGTTTTGGGAATAGGGCAAAAAATATGCTCGACACTATCAACTTTACTGACGGAGGAGCAAACTACCTGACCATCTTCGGATATTAGATATAAATCTAAATTATTTAAACCTCGATCCATAAATCTTTCTCCCATATCATACATCCCATTATTATTTAAATCCCTGAGTTCCACAAGACGATTCCATGTCAGGGTAATCGCCACAAAACTTCCTTCCTTTAGGGGTTTTTCAAGGTTATAACGGTTAATTTCATTAACTTTGATCGTATTATAGTTCCAACCCATGGCAGGGACTATATTTTCAGGTTGCCATTGCCCTGCTATTAATTGTTGATAGGCTCGATATACATTTAAATGCCCTGTACCCATTTCCATACTCATGGGAATTGCTGGATTTTGAAAGGCGCTAGTTTGTAACCATGTTTGATTTTTCTGAGTTAACACCGTGCGAGACATCCCCAAAAAGTCTCCATTGCCATAATCTTCCATCTTATCGGCGGAGTTGAGTAAAATTGCTTTCATTACTTCTTGACGGCGATAGTCTAAACTCCAATGGTCTGGATTTTGGTTATAAATGCGATCGCCCCCTTCCTGTAAAAGTGCGATCGCCCCTGTAATATGGGGAGCGGCAAAACTTGTACCCTGCACACTTTGTAACCGACCTTCAATATTATAGGTCTGAATATTATTCCCTGGGGCTAGTAAAGAAATCCCCCTTCTTCCTCCTACATTCACCTCACCCTTAATTAACTCCCTTGCCACATCATTGCTAGATACACTCAAATTAGCAAAATCAACCTTCCGAAAAACCCCATCCACCTTCATGCTATAGGCCGTGGTGATACCATTATAATTATCCGTGGGGATAGGAATTCCCCCCTTGCCTTGATTTCCTGCCACCACATATAAAACATTGTGAACCCTCGCAGACCAATCCAAACATTGGGTAAATAATGCGTTACCATCTAACTGGGGTAAAGGGCGATCGTCCCTTAATAAAGACTCACCAAAACTTAAATTAATAGCCCTAACATCATTACTATTTTGCAAAGCAATATGTTGGGTCGCTAAACACTCCTCTGGCTGGGCATTTCGTCCCACAAAACCAATCGCCCCAGAATACAGACGAGCGGCAGGGGCAACCCCCAAAAAACCCTTTTCATTTCCCACCATAATAGAAGCTACCATGGCAGCATGATCATCAATATACTGATTTGGCATAGCCAAAGTATTGCGAAAAAATAAACGAGCAAGGGGTAAATTACGATGAAATAGTGGTAATTTATCAAGCCCAAATTGCATTGGACGTCCAATTTCTACCTGTCCAATGGCGATTTTTCTTCCCCTCAAATCATAGGGAGGCTGATGAAGTTTCGTAGCGTTAATGCCCACCTCTGACAAGGATTGATGTAATGCCCTAACAGGAAAACACAACAAAGAAGGGATAATTCCCCCCATCAAGGCTATCAAGATTCGCTTCATTAAGTTTCTAAAGGGTTATTAAAAAAAATCATAAAATACATTGCATCAAACATTGATTCTAATAGTTATTGTTGAGAATGTCTATCTCTCTAAGGACGATCAAAAATTTGTCACAGTGAATTACCCTATCCATTGCTTTTTGTAACAATTACGACTTTTCTTTGAGGTCAATTGTTAGGATATAAATGTAGCTAAATATACAAAAAATATTGGCTATTTATTATGTACCGCTCAAAAAGAGGTGACAGATTATGACTCCAGAATATATGGATACGATTTATCTTATGGTAATTATTTCCCTTGCTAGTGTAGTTTTATTACCCCTTTTTAGTTGGGTAATTTCCCACCGCCGTCATGCCTAAATCAATGGTTAATTTTCCTGATTTCTTTTAATTTTTTTAATGGGCAAATTAGCTTTTAAGGATGTAGTGCGATCGCTACTTTGAATAGAAAAATCCATCTCCTCAATATCAATATCAAGATAGCGACTAACTACTTCTAAAATTTCTAAACGCATTTTATCAATTAGCTCAGGATTAACCCCTGCCCTATCGTTGGCAAGGACTAATTCAAGGCGATTTTTTGCGCTTCTACCGCTTTTTTCTTTACTACCCCAAGAGGTAATGGAATTAAAAATATCTTTGATCATATCTACATTATTTTAATAATTAGTAATTATATAAGCCAAGAACAATTAGAGTTTATTTAACCTTCTAAAAATACCTAAATAGTAAATATTTAAATATTATAAATTTTAGTGATTTTTCATTAATTAATCTTAATCACCCTTACTCCTGCCCCATAACATTTTCACCCCTCCATAAATTGACTGATTTTTCCCTCCCTAAACAGCAAAAAAAGTAATTTATACTAACCATCCCTAGACAAAATTTATTAATTCTTGTCAGCCATGCCCAAAAATCGCTTAATTTTAGTAAAGAAAGTATCTTGAGATCCCATCAAATCCAGATAAGGAATATCTGCCCCCTCAAGTCTTTTGGCAATATTTTTAATAGCAATACCCGGTAAAGAAGGCTCCTTATTTAATACCAAGGGTTCACCACGGTTAGAAGATGTAATAATTCTTTTATCATCAGGAACAATACCAATTAAGGGTACTACCAATAAATCAATAATATCCTCCACACTAATCATTTCATCCATTTTTACCATTTCAGGACGAAGACGATTCACAATCAGGCGAATACTTGCCATACCTTCACTTTCTAATAAACCCACTACCCTATCGGCATCCCTCACCGCAGCTACTTCAGGAGTGGTGACAATGAGGGCTTCGGTGGCAGCTGCGATCGCATTTCGGAAACCCATTTCAATTCCTGCGGGGCAATCCACAAGGATATAATCAAAATTAGGCTTAAGTTGGGCGATAACCTGCTTCATTTCTTCGGGGGTAATGGCATCCTTGGTGCGATTTTGGGCAGCAGGGAGTAAGTGTAAGCCCTGAGTGCGTTTATCCCTAACAATAGCTTTTTCGAGGGTACATTCCCCCGCTAGGGCATCCATGATGGTATATACCACCCTTTGCTCTAGTCCTAATAGTAGGTCAAGATTTCTCAAACCAAAATCCGCATCAATTAAGCAAACTTTTTTTCCTAATTGGGCGATGGCGGTACCTAAGTTGGAGGTAATGGTGGTTTTGCCCACTCCTCCTTTACCAGATGTAATTACAATAACTCTACATTTCATAAAAATAAAATTACTAATAGTCGGTCACGAATAATAATCAATAGTTTATAGCTATTTTCTGATAATAAACAAATAATTTGCGATATTAGATATATGGGATGATGGAGTGACAAAACAGACAAGTTGAATTATTAATGGTTTTGTGGGTTGATTTTTTTGTTTGTTTATGACATAATAGATATTGCTTAAACAAGCAAGGGGGTATAGCTCAGTTGGTAGAGCACTTGCATGGCATGCAAGGGGTCAGCGGTTCGAATCCGCTTATCTCCATACAAGGTTTTTAGTTTGTAGTTAAAACTTAATTAATGGTTTTAATTGATAATGGATAATAATTTTTTGATTGGGCTAAGTTAAATCTGCAACTAACAAGCGTAAAACCTAACCATGCTAACAAATCCTGAACTGAGGTTAATATAATATTAAGATAACCGATAATTTAAAACCCTAATTATCCACTATCAATTATCAACTCTCCATTGTTATTAAATGAGCTTTTCTTCTGTTCTAAGGGCGATCGCACATTCCCCCCTCACCAACGAATTAACCAAAAAAATAACCCCTGATAAGCCCTACCACCTCCAAGGGGCATCAAGACTCGTCAAAGGATTAGTCACCTCCGCCCTTGCCCAAAAACAGGACAAAAATTTATTAGTAGTCTGTGCCACCCTCGAAGAATCCGCCCGTTGGATGGCAAACATTGAAGCCATGGGCTGGAAACAAGTTTTTTTCTATCCCACCACCTCCGCCAGTCCCTACGAAGCCCTCAACCCCGAATCCGAGATGATTTGGGGACAGATGCAGACCCTCAGCGGTTTAATTAGTCATCACGAACCCATTGCCGTCGTCACCACCGAACAAGCCCTACAGCCCCATTTACCCCCTGCGGAGGTATTTAGTAAATACTGCTTAAATTTAGTGCAGGGAATGACCCTCCATAGCAAAGATATTGACCTTACCTTGACTAATATGGGTTACGAAAGGGTTAATTTAGTGGAAATCGAAGGACAGTGGGCAAAAAGAGGAGATTTGATTGACATATTTCCCGTTTCCGCCGAATTACCCATCAGATTAGAGTTTTTTGGCGATGAACTAGAACAAATCAAAGAATTTGACCCCGTTTCTCAACGTAGCTTAGACAAAATCGACAGTCTTAATCTAACCCCTAGCTCTTGGGATAGCATTATTTTGCAAAACATTCCCACCATAGAGAAAATTAAACCATACTTGACCCCCCTAGAGCAAGATAACCTAGAAAATAAGATTTATCCTGAAGGTGTTACCCGTTTTCTCGGTTTTGCCTTTGACCCTGTGGCAAGTATCCTCGATTATTTTGATGATAATACCCTAGTTGCCCTGGACGAACCAGCCCAATGTCTTGCCCATAGTAATATCTGGACAGAACAAGCTCACGAAAAATGGCAATTAATCAATGAAACTAATGGGAATCTTTTACCCCCCCTTCATCGTACCCTTGATGAATCTTTAACTAAGATAAAATATCCGCAAATCTACCTATCAGAAATTGCCCAAGAAAACCAAGAAAATAGTCTCAACTTATCATCTCGCCCTGTGCCTGTTAGCCCCCATCAATTTGCTAAAATAGGGGAAATAATTAGGGGTAAAAAAGAAGTATATAATACCATCGATCTAAGTAAATATAATACTTGGTTGATTTCCGCTCAACCCATGCGCTCCGTTGCCCTTTTACAAGAGCATGATTGCCCCGCTCAATTCATTTCTAATCCCCTCGATTTTCCCACCATTGAAAAATCCCATCGTCAAAATATTTCCGTTGCCCTAAAGTATTCAGGACAGGCAGAATTAGAAGGTTTTATTTTACCTACTTTTCGCATTGCAGTTATTACAGATAAAGAGTTTTTTGGACAACATAATTTAGCCAGTCCTACCTACATCAGAAAGAGAAGAAGAGCAGCTTCAAAACAGGTTGATTTAGACAAATTAAGACCGAATGATTTTGTGGTACATAAACATCATGGGATCGGTCAATTTATCGAGTTAGAAACTTTAGCTAGTCGTGAATATTTAGTAATAAAATACCTTGATGGTATTTTGAGAGTACCTGCGGAAAATTCGGAGGTATTAAGCCGTTATCGTTCTAGTGATAGTAACCATCCTAAGTTACATAAGTTAGCAGGAAAAGAATGGAATAATCTTAAAAATAAAGCCCGTCGGGCTATTAAAAAATTAGCGGTAGATTTAGTAAAATTATATGCCACCCGTGCTAAATTAACAGGGTTTATTTATCCCGAAGATTCTCCATGGCAAAGGGAATTAGAAGACTCTTTTCCCTACGAACCAACTCCCGATCAATTAAAAGCCACTCAGGAGGTAAAAAGAGATTTAGAGAGCGATCGCCCCATGGATCGTTTAGTATGTGGAGATGTGGGATTTGGTAAAACGGAGGTAGCCATTAGAACTATTTTTAAAGTCATTACCGCAGGTAATAAACAAGTGGCTTTTTTAGCTCCCACTACTATTTTATCTCAACAACATTACCATACCTTACTCGAAAGATTTTCCCCTTATCCCATCAATATCGGCTTACTAAATCGCTTTCGTACCGCCTCCGAAAGAAAAGAAATTATGCAAAAATTAGCCACAGGAGAATTAGATGTGGTGGTGGGTACTCACCAACTTTTAAGCAAAACTATTCAATATAAAGATTTAGGCTTATTAGTAATAGATGAAGAACAAAGATTTGGGGTAAATCAAAAAGAAAAAATCAAAGCCATGAAAACTTCAGTAGATGTGCTTACCCTCAGCGCTACCCCCATTCCCCGTACCCTCTATATGTCCATTTCGGGAGTTCGGGAAATGAGCTTGATTACCACTCCTCCTCCTAGTCGTCGCCCCATCAAAACCCACATCGGCGCATTTAATGAAGGGATAATCCGCACCGCCATCCGTAATGAGTTGGACAGGGGAGGGCAAATCTTCTATGTCTTACCCCGCATTGAGGGCATGGATAAGGTGGTGGAAATGTTGCAGAAAATGATCCCTAGTTTACGTATTGGTATTGCCCATGGGCAGATGCCAGAGGGGGAATTAGAATCGACTATGTTGGGCTTTAATAATGGAGATGCAGACTTGTTGATTTGTACCACCATCATCGAATCAGGGTTAGATATTCCGAGGGTCAATACTATTGTTGTGGAAGATGCCCAAAAGTTTGGCTTGGCTCAATTGTACCAGCTTCGGGGGCGCGTGGGGCGATCGGGGGTACAAGCCCATGCGTGGTTGTTATACCCTGAAGATAAAACCCTTTCTGATACTGCAAGGAAGCGTTTACGAGCATTACAGGAGTTTTCCCAATTGGGTTCGGGGTATCACCTCGCCATGCGTGATATGGAGATAAGGGGGGTTGGTAGCCTTTTGGGGGCAGAGCAATCGGGGCAAATGGAGGCCATTGGTTTTGAGATGTACACGGAGATGTTAAAGGAAGCTATTGACGAGATTCAGGGGCAAGAAATTCCCACGGTGGAGGATACCCAGATAGATTTAAACCTCACGGCCTTTATTCCCAATCGTTATATTACCGATGTGGAACAAAAGATGGACGCTTATCGGGCGGTGGCGACGGTTAGCTGTGAGCGAGATATTAAGCAAATTGAGCGGGATTGGTTGGATAGATATGGGGAAATTCCTGAACCTGCTAAACAGTTGTTACAGGTGGCGGATTTAAAATATAAGGCGAAGTCTATCGGTTTTTCTCGCATTAAGCCTGAAGGTAAGCAAAATATTATCTTGGAAACTCCGATGTTAGAACCTGCTTGGAATTTGTTATTGGAAAAGTTACCTTCCCATTTACATTCTCGTTTTGTCTATGCTAAGAAGAAGGTTGTGGTGAGGGGGTTGGGGGCGGTGAAGCCTACTCAGCAGTTGGATACTTTGATTAATTGGTTTAGTTGTCTTTGTGGTTAGGGGTTGAAACTTAAGATCCCCCCTAGCCCCCCTTAATAAAGGGGGAAATCTATTTGAAATTCTCATGGATGGTTTTGAAACACCTTCTCAAAATCAGGGGAAAAATTAGATAAAATTTAATTATCAATTATCCATTCTCAATTATTCCCCCATGACTAATTCGGCAACGGTAGAACAATTTGCACCCTATTCTATATTTCAACAAACCCAAAGACAGAGGGTAAGTGATGGCGAAATGATTTCCATATTCGCTGGTTGTGAAAAAGCCCATCGCACTTTAATGATAGTTTTGCCCCAACTAGGGGATTTTGATACCCTCGAATATGCTTGGTGGTTACAAAGGGAGCGGGATTTTATTAAAAATAATAACATTGCTGTAAGGGCGATCGCCATTGGGAATATAGAATCAGGGAAAAAGTTTTGTCAATATACGGGGTTTCTGGAAGAACATTTATTCATCGATTCTACTGCCGAAATTCATCAACAATTGGGCTTATATCAGGGTTTAAATTGGGGTTTACCCTTCTTTTCAGACACTCAAAATGCTTGGTTAAATCTTTTGTTAATGTGTGCAGGAATTGGCAGTAAAGGCACTCTGAAAGAGGTTTTTAGGGGTTATAAGGGCGATCGCACTTCTCCCCCATTATTTAAAAACGAAGAAGAAATTAACATTAAACCCTTACCAAAAATTAAAGGAGAATTTTTCAACAAAGCAGGAAAAAACTATCAACGCCCCTTTGAATTAGCCACCCTCAGACTTAAAAATATGGTGGAGGTTTTGAGGAATTGGCGAACCTATGTACCAGATGATCTTTATATTACCCAAAGGGGAGGAACATTTTTATTTGATAATCAGGGTAACTTAATTTATGAACATCGAGATCAAGGAATCTTAGGCTTTGCCAAAAATATGAGTAACCCTTTAGATTTTCTAGGCTAATTATTTTCAAATTAAGTTCCTCCCTTATTAAGGGGGGTTAGGGGGGATCGTATTTTCATGATTCATGTAACAAACAGTTTAAATTCCTTACCTCAAAATTAGACAAAAAAAAGAGCTGAACAATGTTCAACCCTCAAAATAATCGTCAATTCGACAATCAACCCCCAGCCACCGCAGGAACAATACTTACTTCATCCCCATCACTCAAAACAGTGTCCGTATTATCTAAAAATCTGATGTCCTCGCTGTTAACGTAAAAATTGAGGAAACGACGGGGAATCCCTTGCTCATCACAAAGACGAGCTTTAATACCGGGGTAATTAGCCTCAAGGGCATCAATCAAACCTGCAACGTTGGTTGCCTCACATTCAACGGTGGCTTCTTCTTTGGTGAATTTTTGTAAGGGGGTAGGAACTAATACTTTTACTGCCATGATTCTATGAATATTTTTTCTAATAATAATTTTTGCAAAAAAAAAGACCCTTAAAAAGTCTTGGGAAAACAAGGGGTATCTAAACCCCCTGTTCAGAAATCTATTTTACACTAAAACCTGTTGCCACTCTAAACGACCAAGGGTGCGAGAACGCTCTAAAGCTCTTTCAAAACTATCTAATTTAGGATCGATTAAAAGGGGTTCGCTAATATAACCTTGTACCGCTTCTTGGGTTTTTAAACCATTACCAGTGATGTAAACCACGGTGGTTTCTTCAGGGTCAATTTTTCCAGCTTCCACTAATTTTTTCAATACGGCAACGGTAGTACCCCCTGCGGTTTCGGTGAAGATACCTTCAGTTTCGGCTAAAAGTTTCATTCCTTCGATAATTTCTGCATCGGTTACCGATTCAATATTACCATTAGTTTTACGGGCAATATCAAGGGCATATACACCGTCAGCAGGATTACCAATAGCAATGGACTTGGCAATGGTGTTGGGTTTTACGGGAGTTACAAAATCTCTGCCTTCTTTGAAAGCCTGAGCAATGGGGGAACATCCTTCCGCTTGTGCACCGCTGAAACGAACTTCTTTGTCATCCACTAAACCTACTTTGACAAATTCTTGGAATCCTTTATAGATTTTGGTGAATAAAGAGCCAGAGGCTAGGGGAGCAACGATATGATCAGGTAATTTCCAGCCTAGTTGTTCTGCTACTTCATAACCGAGGGTTTTAGAGCCTTCGGAGTAGTAAGGGCGAAGGTTAATGTTCACAAAACCCCAACCGTAGGTATTACCCACTTCAGAGCAAAGACGGTTTACTTGGTCATAATTTCCTTTTACCGCCATAACGGTGGGATTGTAGATTAAAGTACCCAATACCTTACCGGCTTCGAGGTCCGAAGGAATGAATACACAGCAGTCTAAACCAGCATGGGCGGCGATCGCAGCGGTGGAGTTAGCTAGGTTTCCTGTACTAGCACAAGATACGGTGGTAAAACCTAATTCTTTGGCACGAGTTAAAGCAACGGAGACAACCCGATCCTTAAAGCTAAGGGTGGGCATATTAACAGCATCATTTTTAATGTAGAGATTTTTGAGACCTAAGCGACGGGCCAAACGATTAGACTTCATTAAAGGAGTCATTCCTGTACCGACATCGATGGGGGTATCGGTTTCTACGGGTAAGAAAGGTTTGTAACGCCAAATGGAGTTAGGACCTGCGGCAATACTTTCACGGCTTACCTGACGACGGATTTCATCGTAATCGTAAGCTACCTCTAGGGGGGCAAAGGTTTCTTCACAAATATTAATGGCCTTGAGAGGGTATTCCGTACCGCCCTCTTTGGATACTAATTTAGTGAAGGTGGGTTTTTTCTTGGTGGTGTCCGTTGCGATCGCAGTTGTCATGATGCTTTTTTCTCCGTGTGCTTTAACTACTTGTATGGAAATTTCTAATTAATTGATGATTGCTTGAGTATAAGCATAACAACTCATGTTTAAACTGTCAACTATATCCGACTAAAATAGTCGGGTATTATTTGGATATGATGAATGGTTTTTGTGATTCTTTATCTAAACAGAGCTTGTGCGAACCTCTCATCACCCCCCCCCAGAAAAAAAAATAATATGTTAGGTTGTTTCCTGAAAAGAAATATACAAATCAACTATTTTATGATTTTTAAAAACAAAATTATCTTTACCATCTTTGCCACCAGCCTACTAGGAATTTTGGGAGCTTGTGCTGCCCCCGAAGAAAACGACCCCCTTAGCCTTGGAGGAGCAGACTCAGAAATCGGCATTACAGAAGAACCCATGGATCATAGTATGATGGATCACGATCCCATGAACCATGACCATATGGGACATGCCATGGACTTAGGGGAAGCAGACGAACAATATGATCTTAGATTTATTGATGCAATGATACCTCACCACCAAGGAGCCTTAATCATGAGCCAAGAAGCCCTTGAAAAATCCTCCCGTGAAGAACTACAAACCTTAGCCACAGAAATCATTCAAGCCCAACAAGTAGAAATTCTACAAATGCAACAATGGCGTGCGGAGTGGTATCCCGAAGCCCCCGCAACTCCCACAGCATGGAACCCCGTAACTAACCAAACCACAGCGATGACTCCCGAACAAATGGCAGCTATGCGCATGGATATGGACTTGGGCATGGGAGATGAACAGTTTGAGCTTAGATTTATCGATGCCATGATTCCTCACCATGAAGCAGCGGTGATGATGGCACAGGATGCACTAGAAAAATCTGATAATCCTGAAATTCAAGCATTAGCCCAAAATATCATCGATAGCCAGCAGACTGAAATAGAACAACTGCAACAGTGGCGAGGCGAATGGTATTAAATGATGGGACGTAACATCTATTTTTCAGCAGACCCTACTTAATCATTTCACATATCTCTTTTAATTCATGAGGATTTTTATCATTTATACAATCAATAAAGTAGCTTTCATGAATTAATTCAATATTCTCCGTCAAGATTTTAGGCAATCCTTTTGTAACGAGGTAATAAAGTTATATAATTTGAGGGTCTATAAACCACTTTTTTCGTTACCTAAAAATAAAGTTGTATAATTTTAAAGCTGACTAGATTACCTATAAATTAGAGGTCAATAAAGTTATGGGAATAAAGTTGTATATTTTTAACATCGATTTTTGAAAGAAACTACTGGTTCTAGCTTTATTGCAAAACAATCATATTTATTCACTGATTAAGTTCAATCCAGTAAATGTTTTAACGAGGAAATTTGCTTCATTAAATCTTTTTTGTAGTCAAAAACAAAGGATTTATAGCCCGTCAAAAACTCTAAATCTTGACGCTTAATACGATCGCACTGTATCTGAGTAGGATTATCATGAACTGAACCATCACAAAAGATTGCTAACCTCGCCTTAGTATAAGTAAAATCAGACCTACATTGAGCTTCTGAAAAATAGTGTTGTGCCTTATCAGGTAAAGGTAACCCCATTTGGGCGATCGCCCTTAGAACTACCCGTTCATAATCAGAATTAGGATCAGTATGTGCCATTAAATCATCAAAATGATTACTAGACTGAGAGTTGAGACAATTTAACTCACTTTGGGTCAACTCCGTTAAAAATAAGAGCCATTACAACATAAAATAAAAAAAATTGATGGCTCTTGTTTGTGGTGAAAAAACATAGAGATAGTCCAAGAGTAAAATAGCAGAGAAAAAGACATTAAAGATAAATTTTACTCAAACCATTACAAATAGCTCATTTTGTTTATGTCGTTTTATTTGTGACAAAATGAAGTGCAAAAAGTCGGATTAAGTTTATTTTCAGTGATTTAGGTTAATGTTCAATTTTTGTATTACGGTAGGGAAAAATTTGTTGCTTAAAGTCGTTTTTCCAGATCAATTAAGCCAAAGTTTCTGGACAGTAACCCAAGCCCTGGGCAAATTGTAAACGAAAAGCCTCTATTTCTGTGGTGGAGGGAATACCATAGGAAACGATCGCCACTTGATAATCGATCATCACTTTAACGGGAGATTCTCCCATATCTAAGCTACAAAATACTAAATTCATCTTGACCCTAGGATGATATACCCATCCAATTTCTTCGAGAAAAGCTTTTAAATTTCCGTAGTCTAACTGAGTTAAAAGATAGGGTACTTTGAGACGAATTACCCAACCATCAATTTCATTAATAATAGTTAATTCAGATTCCTGTAATAAGGGAGTTTGAGTTAAAAAATTAATTAACCTAATTACTAAACTTGCGTTATCAACAAAGTAGATATATTCCATGGTTTTTCCCTCAATTCCCTTGTTCTTTATCTTTTCTTTATATTTACAGATCAAGACCCCTTTTCATAAGGGGTAAAACACCCCTTGTGGGCATCTGGTTATGGGGGATATTACCCAATTCACAAGGTGAGATTTATTAATTATAGGTAGCCGATGATAACAAAAGGTTAAAAACCCTTACCTTGTCATAAAAATCTCCCCCACGGAGGAGGAGAAAAAAGATGGAAACGAAAATCAGAACTATAATTGAGCGTGGAACGTACGGTTAATTACGTCTAACTGTTGCTCACGGGTGAGTTTAATGAAGTTGACGGCATAACCTGATACCCTGATGGTAAGCTGAGGATATTGTTCAGGATGATCCATGGCATCAAGGAGAGTTTCTCGATTTAGGACGTTAATATTGATATGGTGTCCCGTATCGTGGAAATAACCATCTAACATACCCGCAAGGTTATTAATCCTTGTTTCTGGAGTTTTACCGATCGCCTCAGGTACTATAGAGAAGGTATAAGAGATACCATCTTGAGCATCTTCATAGGGTAGTTTCGCTACAGAAGCCATAGATGCGATCGCACCGTTAGTATCCCTGCCGTGCATTGGGTTTGCCCCAGGGGCAAAAGGTTCCCCAGCTTTTCTGCCATCGGGAGTGCTACCCGTTTTTTTACCATACACCACATTAGAAGTGATAGTTAACACCGACTGAGTAGGAATAGCATTACGATAGGTTTTATTTTTGCGTACCTTATTCATAAACGCCGTCATAATATTAGCAGTGATGGTATCCACCCGATCATCATTATTCCCAAACTTAGGATAATCACCTTCCACCTCATAATCTACAGCCAAACCAGCCTCATTACGGATAACTTTTACCCTGCTGTATTTCATGGCAGAAAAAGCATCTCCCACCACCGACAAACCCGCAATACCACAGGCCATGGTGCGGTAAACATCCCGATCATGTAATGCCATCTCAATCCGTTCGTAAGAATACTTATCGTGCATATAGTGGATGACATTCAAAGTATTAACATACAACTTGGCTAACCAATCGATGAGGAGATCAAATTTTGCCGCTACCTCATCATAATCAAGATATTCCGAAGTAATGGGAGCGTAAGCTGGGGCAACCTGCATCGCTGTATTTTCATCCTTACCGCCATTAATGGCATATAACAAAGCCTTGGCAAGGTTTACCCTTGCACCGAAAAACTGCATTTGTTTACCAATACGCATGGCTGACACACAACAGGCGATACCATAATCATCTCCATACTCAGGGCGCATCAAGTCATCGTTTTCATATTGAATGGAGCTAGTATCGATAGAAACCTTAGCCACATAACGTTTAAAAGCTATGGGTAATTTTTCTGACCATAAAATGGTTAAGTTTGGCTCAGGGGCAGGACCTAAGTTATAAAGGGTGTGAAGGAAGCGGAAACTGGTTTTTGTCACCAAGGGGCGTCCGTCTAAACCGACACCGCCAATAACTTCCGTTACCCATACTGGATCAGCGGCGAATAATTGGTTATACTCAGGAGCTCGTAAAAATCTTACCATGCGCAATTTGATCACAAATTGATCAAGTAATTCTTGAGCTTCGGTTTCGGTAATTACTCCCTTGTCTAAATCCCTTTTGATGTAAATATCGAGGAAAGTAGATACACGCCCCAAGGACATAGCTGCGCCGTTTTGTTCTTTTACTGCGGCTAAATAACCAAAATATAGCCATTGCACCGCCTCGGTGGCATTAGTAGCAGGGTTACTGATGTCAAAACCATAACTACTCGCCATCTCTTTCAATTCTTGGAGGGCTTTGATTTGTTCGGTGATTTCTTCCCGTAGGCGAATGGTATCTTCATCCATCAAATCCATTTCAAGGGAGAGGAGTTGATTTTGTTTATCTTGTATGAGGAAGTCCACGCCATACAAAGCCACTCGGCGATAGTCACCAATAATTCTACCCCTACCGTAGGCATCGGGTAAACCTGTGATGATACCTGATTTACGGGCTTTTCTCATTTCCGTGGTGTAGGCGGAGAAAACACCGTCATTATGGGTTTTACGATATTTATTGAATATATCATGAACTAAGGGATCGATGGTATATCCATAGGCTTCCAAGGATTTTTCCACTACCCTAATACCACCATTGGGCATGATAGCCCGTTTGAGGGGTTTGTCGGTTTGTAAGCCGACGATTTTTTCTAAGTCTTTATTTATATAACCAGCCCCGTAGGCGTTGATACTAGAAGGGATTTTGGTTTCTGCATCCAATACTCCTTTTTCTCTTTCTTGTTTCATCAATAATTTAACCTCTGTCCACAGATTATTAGTGGTAGGGGTTGCATCGCTTAAAAATGATTCGTCGTCGGTATAAGGGGTATAATTGCGTTGGATAAAATCTCGGACGTTAATTTCTTGTTGCCATTTTCCGCTCTCAAATTCTTCCCAGATAGGGAATTTTGCTGTAGGGTTGGAGGCGGTTTTGTCTGTCATCATTACCATATGTTGCGATCTAGCTTTTGTCTTTTGGTAGCTAGTCCTCCTTACTCCTATTATACTCTTTGGGTCTAGGGGCGATCGTTTAGTTTTGTAAATGAGTTATTTTGGTTAATTTTTGCCATTGCTAGTTTATGGGATGCTATGATCTTACTCAAAGCTATTTTTAAGGATCAACAAAGTCCATGGTTCTCAGCATTACTCGTAATAAGTGGCAACCGATTATCAAGCAACTAGAAGCGGTTTTAGGTAAAAAAGGGGTTATCAAACGTAAAGAAGAATTACTCACCTACGAATGTGATGGCTTACCCCAATATCGTCAACGCCCTGCCCTTGTTACCCTACCGAAAACCACAGAGGAAGTAAGTGCGATCGCCCGTATTTGCCATGAAAACGACATCCCATGGATAGCAAGGGGGGCAGGTACAGGATTATCAGGGGGGGCCCTACCCGTAGAGGACTGCGTATTAATCGTTACTGCCCGTATGCGAGAAGTCTTAGACATTGACTATGAAAACCAAAGAATAATAGTACAACCCGGCATCATCAATAACTGGGTAACCCAAACCGTCACGGGAGCAGGATTTTATTATGCCCCAGATCCCTCTAGTCAGATCATTTGTTCTATAGGGGGCAATGTAGCCGAAAACTCGGGGGGTGTCCATTGCCTAAAGTATGGCACCACCACTAATCATGTCTTGGGTTTAACCATCGTCACCCCAGAAGGAGATATAGTAAAAATAGGAGCTAAAGTGCCAGAAACTCCGGGTTATGACCTCACAGGCTTATTTGTAGGCTCAGAAGGCACCCTAGGCATCGCCACAGAAATCACCCTCAAAATACTGAAAACCCCCGATTCCATCTCCGTAGTCTTAGCAGATTTTAACAGCATCGAAGAAGCAGGAAACGCCGTTGCCGAAATTATTCGAGCAGGAATTATCCCCGCAGGCATGGAGATGATGGACAATTTTAGTATCAATGCCGTAGAAGATATTGTGGCTACTCAATGTTATCCTCGGGATGCCCAAGCCATTCTTTTAGTTGAATTAGACGGTTTAGAAGTAGAGGTAAAAAACTATAAAGAAAAAGTCGGGGAAATTTGTATAAAGTGCGGTGCTAGAACCATTACCTGTGCTGAGGATGCCCCCACCCGCCTTAAATTGTGGAAAGGTAGAAAAGCCGCCTTTGCCGCCATGGGCAAAATTAGCCCTAATTACTTTGTGCAAGATGGAGTAGTACCCCGATCGCAATTAGCCTCAGTATTAAGCGAAATAAGTGCCTTAGGAGAACAATATGGCTACCGCATCGCCAATGTTTTCCACGCAGGGGACGGAAATTTGCACCCACTCATTTTATACAACCAAGCGGAAGAAGGAAGTTTTGAAAGGGTAGAAGAATTGGGGGGAGAAATCCTCAAACTTTGTGTAAAAGTAGGGGGTAGCATATCAGGGGAACATGGTATCGGTAGTGATAAAAAATGTTATATGGCGGATATGTTTACCGAAGCAGACTTAGAAACCATGCAATATGTGAGAAGTGCTTTTAACCCCAAAGGATTGGCTAACCCTGACAAAATCTTTCCGACTCCTCGCACCTGTGGAGAATCAGCCAACGCTCAAAAATCAGAATTTAAAGGTATTCAAGCATTTTAGATATTTGGGAAATTAAGGCTTGATTTTTATTCTAATTCAGGGGAATCAAGGCAAAAGATGATAATTGTTCATTGTCAACTACTTCTATCCATAATCAACATTTTGTTAATTATTTAACGGTTTTGTTTATCAAGCCCTCGATTTTGATAAAATTAAGAGTATTAAGATACTTTTTTATATAAAAAAATGAATAAAACCGTTGGCGACATAATGACACCTTCACCCATCACGGTGAATCCTGATACTGCCCTTCAAGATGCCATTACTATTTTGGCTCAGAAAAAATTAAGTGGTTTACCCGTCGTCGATAAGGAGAATAAATTGGTAGGGGTAATTTCGGAGACTGATTTAATGTGGCAAGAAACTGGGGTTGAACCTCCCCCCTATATTATGATTTTAGATAGTGTTATTTATCTACAAAATCCTGGACGCTATGAAAAAGAAATCCATAAAGCCCTGGGGCAAACGGTAGGGGAAGTAATGACGAATAAACCTATTACCGTTAAATCCGATGATACGGTAAAAAGGGCAGCTCAAATTCTCCATGAGAAAAAAATTAGTCGTTTACCCGTGGTTGATGGTAATGATAATGTGGTTGGTATTGTTACCCAAGGGGATATTATTCAGGCGATGGCTTTGGATAATTAATTAAATACTT
Source organism: Cyanobacterium sp. (assembly GCF_054166785.1). Lineage (NCBI taxonomy): Bacteria > Bacillati > Cyanobacteriota > Cyanophyceae > Chroococcales > Geminocystaceae > Cyanobacterium > Cyanobacterium sp. The sequence continues at coordinate 65,877 of NZ_JBSZCP010000053.1, read as the reverse complement.
TTATAGTAGTAATGGATTATTAATTATAGAATATGACGCAACAGGCACTATAATCTAGTATTTTTACTTTATTGGTTGTTAGTTTTCAATTTTTTTAAATTTTTCATGAATGATTAATCAGACTCTTATCAAGGTTACTAATTACAAACCATAATAAAAAAAATATACATATGAGTAGTACACCAGAATCAGTTAAAGCACTTCTCTATTCCGAGGATTTTGGCGATCGCATCAGGGGCATTAATGAATTAAGAAATCTGTCCATTGATGATGCTTTTGCATTAATTATCCCCGTGATTAAAGATGATAATGTCAGGGTAAGATATGCAGCGGTGTCGCAACTAGACACCCTTGGGGGAGCAGATTTAGCCAAAAGTAAAGAAGTATTGTTAGATCGATTGTACAACGATCCTGAGTCCGATGTGCGAGCGGCAGCGGCGGATGCCATTGCAGGACTAAAAATGACGGAGGCTTATCCAGACTTGGAAAAAGTATATAACAGTACCGATGATTGGTTAATTCAATTTAGTATTGTGGCGGCCCTCGGAGAATTGGGGGATACTCGAGGATTTATTCTCCTAGAAAAAGCTCTCAACTCTAACAATGCTTTGCTTCAAACCGCCTCTATCAGTGCATTGGGTGAATTGGGAGATAATCGAGCCATAGATTTACTTGTGCCTTTTGTGGATAACGATGATTGGCAAATACGCCACCGTCTTGCCCAAGCCTTGGGAAGATTGGGGGGAGAAAAAGCTCAAACTACTTTACAAAAGTTAACACAGGACAAATCCGACGCCGTAGCCGAGGAGGCAAAAAACTATGTGAATAGTGGGAGTTAGCCCTTGGGTGTGGATAATTGACACGATTATTTTTTGTTAGTTTAATTTCCTCACTTCCCTTTTTCGATAAAAAAATCTCCCCCATTTGACTTTTGGGTTTGCTACTATTAAGATTCATTAAGTCAACGTGGAGATTTATTAACAGTGAACAGAAAATTTCTGAGTCAATTAACCCTTTCATTAGTAGTTGCTAGTACAGGATTACTTGGTTTAATGTCTTCGGCAGAAGCACAACAGAAGGCAGCGAAACAGCTTAGTTTCCAACAAAAAGAGCAACTCTATGAGTTACTAACCCAAGGTAGGCGTTATATTGACAGCGGAGATTTAAATAACGCCCTGAATGCCTATCGTCAAGCCTCTAGTATTGATGAGACTAATGCCCGTATTTTTTCAGGAATGGGCTTTTTGTATGCAAGTAATGGAGATTTTCCTGCTTCGGTTAGGGCTTATCGTCAAGCGGTTTCCCTTGAGCCTGATAATGCTAATTTTTACGGTGCTTTGGGTTATACCCTCGCTAGAAGTGGTGATGATAGTGAAGCTATGAAGGCTTATAGTCGTGCTTTACAGTTAGAGCCGAATAATGTGGAGTATCACCTAGCATTAGGGGTAATTTCCCTTAGAAATGGACAACATGAGGCGGTGGCAAAACATTATCAACAAATTCTTGCTTTGAATGTCACCGATGAGACTGCCTATGATATGATGGCGACTTCTTTGTATCAGCAGGGTAAATATGAAAGTGCGATCGCACTTTTAACGGAAGCTATCGGTAAATTTCCCCACAATACAGACTTGCAAGTAAAATTAGCCACAGCCTATTTTCAACAGGGCGATGCCGCTGAGGGTTTAAAAAAATTAGAAAGTTTACACGTCAGTAACCTCAGTGATGCCAATGTCATCTTGAAAATGGCAATGTTATATGAACAAAATGAAGACTGGGAAATGGCTTTAAGTGGCTATAGAAGGGCAGCGAATATAGATCCTAACTCCGTGGTTGCCCATGGTAGTATTGCTAGGGTATTGGAAAGACAAGGCAATAATATTATGGCCATTGTAGCTTATCGTCAGTTTATCGAAATAGCTCCCCAAAATCCCTATGGTTATCACCGTTTAGGAATGCTTCTCAAGGAAAGAAATCGCCATGATGAAGCCCAAGAAATGCTCAAAAAAGCGGAATTAATTTATCAACAGAGGGGAGATATGGCTTCTGCCCAAGAAATTAAGGAAATTTTAAAGTAAATTAATTGACAATGCACCGTTGACCATAGACAATGACAGTCTAATTGGTTTTCCTTGCTCAATTACTGAATTATTTATTACTTATTCAATGTTTACAAAGTCTCAATCATCGGTTTTTACTTGGGTTTCTGGCATTTTAGGTGGCTTGATGGTAGTGGTATTAAGTCAAGGGGTTGGTGTCGCCCAAGATTTGGTGGTTGAGATAAATAACCCCCCATTAAATTTTTTTCAGGCGTTTTTTTTGGGTTTTGTGCAGGGAATAACGGAATTTTTGCCCATTAGTAGCTCTGCCCATTTAAAGGTAGTACCCATGGCACTGGGCTGGGGAGATCCGGGGGTTGCTTTTACTGCTATTATCCAATTGGGTAGTATTTTGGCGGTTATTTGGTATTTTTGGCAGGATTTAAAGGATTTAACCCTTGGAATGCTCAAGGCATGGCAAACAAAAAACTATGATACCCATGAGTTTAAAATCGGTACGGGGATTCTGGTTGGTACTATTCCTATCTGTGTTGCAGGTTTGGGTATTAAGCTATTTGTGGATGATTTTGATGGCTCTGCGGTGAGGGGGTTGAGTGCGATCGCCCTTGCCTCTATAATTATGTCTATCCTCCTTGCTGTGGCTGAAAAATTTTGCTACCCCAAAAGGAATTTTGATGACCTTTCGATCAAAGATGGTATTCTGATGGGATTAGCCCAAACCCTAGCCCTGATACCGGGTGTATCTCGTTCAGGTTCAACCATTACCGCTGGATTATTTATAAATTTAGAACGCTCTACGGCGGCTAGATTCTCTTTTCTGTTAGGAATTCCTGCCATTACCCTAGCGGGTTTAGTGGAATTAAAAGACGTTTTAACCGTAAATTTAACCAGTGAATCCATAATGCCCTTGGTTGTAGGCACTATTTCCTCCGCCATTTTTTCTTACCTTGCCATCGCTTGGTTAATTCGCTTCCTACAAAAAAAGAAAACTTGGATTTTTGTCTGGTATCGTCTCGCATTTGGTTTAATTATTCTAGGAGCAATCTTTTTTAATTAATCTCCATTGCCCATTCCCTATTCCCCATTGCCCTGAAAATGCTTGATATAGCCAAATTAGCCCGACAAATGCCCCCCATAGGGCAACAAATGCAACAAGATGCACAAGCTAGTCTGAAACGGCTAGAAATGGCAGAAAAACTTTTTTTTGAAGCAAATAAACATCAGGATAAGCTAATTAAAGCACAGGAAGTATGGGGCGATCGCCTGATATTCTCCCCTGGTACTCCCGTAGAATCCTTAGACACCGCCATCGATATACCCGATGCCCCGTCCAACCATAGTGTTTTTTCCAGTGATGGCTCCCAAATAGCCCCCTCCCACCACGAAATAATCTATTGCTACCTAATTAATATTGGTAGGATAATGCTTCACTATGGGCAAAATCTTCATCCCCTACTCGATAGCATTCCCGAAATTTATTATAAAACAGAAGACCTTTACGGCTCAAGGAAATGGGGCATTCGTACCGAAGAATGGATGGGGTATCAGCGCACCATCAAAGAAGTGCAAATATTAGCGGAGATGGCTTGTACATGGGTAAATCCCCCCGGTGCCCATTATAATATCCCTAATTTAGCCATGACAGATGGCTCATTGGCTTACTGGTTTTTGGATAGTTTGCCCACCGAGGCTAGGGAAGAAATTTTAAACCCCGTCATCGAATCTTGGGAGCAATTAAGAGAAAGTAAAATTCCCATCGTGGGTTATATCAGTGCATCCCGTAGCACCGAAGCCATTAGTTTTTTGCGTCTTATGGCTTGTACCTATGATGTGCCGAATTGTAGCAATTATTGCTCCTTGGATAATGAAAAAAATCCTTGTCAAAAAATAGAGCCTCTGCGGGATAGCAGTTTATGGAATAAAATTTTACAACCTCGCCAAAGAAGTGCAATTTTCCGTAGTAATACCCGCATTTTAGATTTATACCCTGAAAGTCAAAAAACCCATTTCTGTTACCTTCACGGCGGAGCAGAGGTGGCTAGAGTGGAATTTCCCCAGTGGGTAGCAGAGGACTCAAAACTGCTAAATCAAGCCCTGAGTATTACCCTTACCCAAATCGATAAAGGTTTTGGTTATCCCGTTGCCCTCGCTGAAGCCCATAATTTGGCGGTGGTTAAAGGGGGCGATCGCACTCAATTTTTTTCCCTCATCGAAGATCAGATGTTAAGATATGGGGTGCGCAATGTGGGTGTTTCCTATAAAGAAGCCCGTAAACGGGGGAGCATAGCTTAAGATAATTGATAATTGATAGTGAAAAATTATAGCGTTTTTTATACTATGAGTTATATTTATTATTGCCAAGTCCCTTTATTAAGGGGGATTTAGGGGGATCGTATTGCTCTATCATTTTTTACCTATTCCCTGCTGTCTTTGGGATTCTGCAAGAAAAATAGCCGTTGCGATCGCCACGTTGAGGGACTCCACACCGTTAAGCAAAGGAATTTTTACCCCATGGGTTGCCAAAGACGCTAATTCAGAAGATAAACCCTGGGATTCATTACCCATTAACAAAATTGTTGGTAAAGAAAAATCTATTTCCCAAGGAGTTTTATCCCCCTCCAAGGAAGTAGCAATGATTTGATAACCCTTTTCCCGATAACCTGCCACCAAACCCATTAAATTATCCTCCGCCCTCGCATTAACCCTAAACCATTCCCCCACCGAAGCCCTCATCACCTTAGGATTATCCAAATCCACACTATCCCCACTCAACCACAACATATCTACCCCCATGGCTACGCTCGACCTGATGATAGTGCCTAAATTACCAGGATCTTGTAATCTTTCTACCACAACCCCCAACTTAATATTTTCAGGATCTTGATTTTGGCGATGGTGACGGGGTGCAGTAGCCAATACCCCATCAGGATTTACCGTAGTCGCAAGGGACTTAAGAATTTCATCACTAACAATTTCCACCCTTTGGGCTTGATTTTGTAAACTTTGGGCAAGTAAATAATTTTTGTTCTGCCACAGAGGCGTAAATAATAGGGTGTCAAGGGGATAGTTAACCTGAGAAGCCACCTCCAACAAATTTGTCCCCTCCAACAAACAAAGATTTTGCCGATGTCTTTCGGCAGGGCGTTGTAACTTGCGTATCTCTTTGACAAGGGGATTTTTTAGACTACTTAACACAATTTTAGGGGAATAGGGAATAGGGAATGGGCAATGGTGACGGAAATTGATATTTATTACCAAAGTTACTCAAAAATAACTCAATAACTATGGGGAATTAGTAGAAGATTGATGCCACAGCATGATAATCTTAAAGGTGGCAAATTTTATTATAAATTAAACTTTACGAAAGTAAATAACACAAAAAATCAGCATGGTTGCAACAAAAGAAAAAACTAACGTCGGTAAAATCACCCAAGTAATTGGGCCGGTGGTTGATGCTGAATTTCCTAGCGGCAATCTTCCCCGTATTTATAATGCGCTCCGTATCGAAGGCACTAACGAAGCAGGACAACCTATTGCAGTAACCTGTGAAGTACAACAACTTTTAGGTGATAACCAAGTTCGTGCAGTTTCTATGACTACTACCGATGGTTTGGTAAGAGGAATGGAAATTGTTGACTTAGGTAAGCCTATTAGTGTACCTGTGGGTAAAGCTACCTTGGGACGTATTTTTAACGTTCTAGGTGAAACCGTGGACAATAAAGGTCCTGTTAACACCACTGAAACCTCCCCTATTCACCGCAAAGCCCCTGCTTTCACAGATTTAGATACTAAACCTACCGTATTTGAAACTGGTATTAAGGTTGTTGATTTATTAACTCCTTATCGTCAAGGTGGAAAAATTGGCTTGTTTGGTGGTGCTGGAGTTGGTAAAACCGTTATTATGATGGAACTTATCAATAACATCGCTATCCAACACGGTGGAGTATCTGTGTTTGGTGGTGTGGGCGAGCGCACCCGGGAAGGTAATGACCTTTACAATGAAATGATTGAATCTAATGTAATTGATTCTGAAAACCCTGAAAACTCCAAAATCGCCCTCGTTTATGGTCAGATGAACGAGCCCCCCGGAGCTAGAATGCGTGTGGGTTTATCGGCTCTTACCATGGCGGAATACTTCCGTGATGTAAGTAAACAGGACGTATTACTATTCATTGATAATATCTTCCGTTTTGTACAAGCAGGTTCTGAAGTATCTGCACTTCTCGGTAGAATGCCTTCTGCGGTAGGTTATCAGCCCACCCTAGGTACTGATGTAGGAGATTTACAAGAGCGTATTACCTCCACTAAAGATGGTTCTATTACTTCTATCCAAGCGGTATATGTGCCTGCGGATGACTTAACCGATCCTGCCCCTGCTACTACCTTTGCTCACTTAGATGGTACTACTGTATTATCCCGTGGTTTAGCTTCTAAGGGTATTTATCCTGCGGTGGATCCTTTAGATTCTACTAGCACCATGTTACAGCCTAGTATTGTGGGTGAAGAGCATTACAACACTGCCCGTGCGGTACAATCTACTTTACAACGTTATAAAGAGTTACAAGATATTATTGCGATTCTTGGTTTGGATGAATTATCTGAAGAAGATCGTTTAACTGTTGACCGTGCGCGCAAAATTGAGCGTTTCTTGTCTCAGCCTTTCTTCGTTGCTGAAGTATTCACTGGTAGCCCCGGTAAATATGTTTCCCTCGAAGATACTATCAAAGGTTTCCAAAGAATCCTCTCTGGTGAATTAGATCATTTACCTGAACAGGCTTTCTACTTAGTTGGTAACATTGACGAGGCGATCGCCAAGGGTGAAAAGCTCAAAGGTTAAGGACAACTAGCAAGACACTCACGGGTTAATTATTCGGAGTGATTATGGAAGGAAAGGCAGGAAAATATTAATTTTGTCTTTCCTTTTTTCAAGAAAAATAAAATTATAAGTATTAAATTTTTAGTTTCAATTATGACTTTAACAGTAAGAGTAATTACTCCAGACAAGACTGTTTGGGATCAAGATGCTCAAGAGGTAATCTTACCTAGTGGCACTGGACAGTTAGGGATTTTAACTAATCACGCTCCCCTTTTAACTAGCCTTGACATCGGGGTTTTGAGAGTACGCACCGAAAAAGATTGGAAATCCATCGCTGTGATGGGTGGTTTTGCTGAGGTGGAAAATAATGAGGTCAAAATTCTCGTTAATGGTGCTGAGTTAGGAGAATCCATCGACAAAGAAAGCGCCAAAGGTGAATTAGAAACCGCTGAGGATGAGCTAAAATCTGCTAATGCTAGTGGCGATCGCCAAGCACAAATCAAAGCAAACTCTAATTACAAAAAAGCAAGAGCTAGACTTCAAGCAACTAATAGCTAAATATAATTTACGGTAGGGTGGGCAATGCCCACCATAAAAATTGACAATTGTTTATGGTATTTGTAATACGACACTTTAATGAATAGTAGTCATTTAAACCTTTGATAATCTAACAACGATTAAGAGAAAAAACCTATTTCTTTTACTTCCTTAAAAGTCAACTGCTCAGGTAACATATTTCTAGTTTTTATCGCCACCGAAACCAAGTAATCATCCTCTACTTTTAAGTTTTTTATCTGCCATTTTGTTCTAATATTTGCAGAAATAATCTCCACTTCTTCACTCAAGAAATTATAACTTAATTCAATAGTATCTAGCCCCCCAGATAAACCTTCCCCAGTGGCTTTTAAATAGGCTTCTTTTGCTGTCCATAAGGTATAAAATAGCTTTGGCTCATTTTCTTGATTTTGTTTGATGATTAAGTTAAATTCCCTAGGGCAAAAAAATCTTTTAGCTAGTTCTTTATATTTAACTTTTTTTTTAATATTTTCTATATCAATCCCTATTAATTGGTCAGAAATGCCATAAACAATCCAGTTATCAGTATGGGATAAATTAAAATATAAATGGGGATAATTTTCTAAAAAAGGCTTTCCTTTTTGGCTATAATTAAAACTAATTTTATCTGGATTTATGTTGAGATATTTACTTAAAAGAATCCTTAGATTTGCCCTAGCGATACAAGTGCGATCGCCCTGTATTTTATTCTTAAAACGTTGGATTTTATCCAATTCATCTGGTGATAAAAGAGATCTCAAATAGGGTAAATCAGACAAAAAATTATCAGTATTTAATAAAAAAAGATCAAGCATCGAAAAAATTTACAATAAAAAAGCCCTTCTATTTCCCGACTTTGCAACTAATTTTTAACAAGGGGTTTAAACCCCTTGCTCCCTGATACCCCACAAAAATAAATAAAAACTAAGAAAATAACTTTGTCCCGATCAACATTTTGCCATTGCTACCATTACCATGGGAACTGATTTCATGGACATTTCTACTCATTTCTCTGGCTTGGTGATAACTGTCAATTTCTCCTTTTTCAAAATATAGTAAAGAAGCCTTACGTAAGTCATCCACAGCTTTTTGTTTTTCTCCAGATTCTAAATATAAAATACCCCGTTTATGGTAAGCCTCCGCATAATCTCTATCTTGCTTAATAGCTTCCGTATAATCGGCGATCGCCCCTGAAACATTGCCCAGCTTACTATAACTATTCCCCCTTTCAAAGAAGAAAATAGCAGAATTAGGCTTAACCCGTAACTCTTGGGATAGGCTTTCTACCTGACGTAAATTACTAACAATTTCCTTTATCTCCCTAGTCTCTGCATTCAAAGCACTAACATTTTGGTCTAAACTATCCCTAACATTGTTTAAACGCTCATTAAAGCCTAGTTTCAAATCCTCTATCTGATTACCAAAATCAGCCTTACCCATCACCATCGCCTCCTTCAATTCCCCATGATTAGCTTCCACCATGGTATATAGAGACTCTATTTTTTGTTGTTGAGCATTAAAAGCGTCAATCAATCTTTCCTCCGACTGCTTACGGCTAAAAACATTACAACCAACCCCCACCGTAGAAGCCACCGATAAAGGAATGATTTGACCAGTAACCGCCGAGGCGATCGCACCTAGAGCCGTAACACCTAAACCCACATAACCCAAAACATCAACTTGCTTATCCATAACCTTAAAACCTCTCTTAAATAGTAACAATAAAAAATTAAACCAAAACCGCACAATTAAGCTCAAAAATAGGAATAGCCAACTTAGCCTCCTCAGGAGTCAAAAACTCAGCAATAGCCTTGAGCATCACATCATAAGTATCAACATTATCATCCTCAAACTTATAAGCCTTAGAAATAGTTTGAAACCAGAGCAACATATTAGTACGTAAACGCTCCATATCATCAAACAACAAAGCCGCCGCCGAATAGCGCAACAAATCGACCATATCACGCTTACAAGTTACATAAAAATCCTTAAACTCAGGATTACGTTTTTGCTTACCAATCCGAACCGCCTCAATAATATCCTCCGCACCATCCCTAATTTTGACATAGGCACTCATGCGTAAATCCTTAGTAGCAAAATAGTTATCCAAAAACCTTAACTCATAATCCTGTGCATAGCGTCCATCAGCCTCAACCGTTAAATCCGCAAATTGTTTTAACATAACAGCAACTCCTATATTTTAAAAATTAAACAACATCTTCCGTTTGAGCAAGATAACTATTAACCTCACCCTTAGTATTTTGTAGCTGAGAAATCATCGAACGAGTAATCAACTTACCCTCCTCCACCAAAATCTTTCCAGAAATAGGGTGAAGAATATTTTTCTGAGCGCGTCTGCCAATCAAAGCATCCACATCATCAATTTGGCTCAAATACATCCCAGAAGGTAACTCAACCACCACCCCCTCGCCGATAACCCTAGCCTGACAAGCAAGACGAGAATTCATCTTACAAGTAGTAATCACCTCCAGAGTTCTTTTTTCCCGACGATTAAGGGGCGATAAACTGTCCATTCCTTCCTTGATGTAAACGTGACAAGTGGAACACATACCCCGTCCTCCACACTCTTGCATCACATCCAAATCATTTTTTAGCAAACCAGATAAAAGATTATCATTAGTCTGAATTGCCGTTTCCGTACCGATAGGATCTAACTTGATTGTTTTTGCCACAACTTTTAAATAAACCTCTAAAAACTCAACTACTTATTTTTGCAAAAAGATTATAAACTGGTCATCTCACTACGGGAAAGCCGCTCCATAATAGTTGGATGATCATGTCCCTCCTCTAACCATCCTTCCGTCAACTTAATTCTTTCTGCCAAACCAATGACAAAATAATTAGCCTCAGCCCCCATCGACTCACAGCTAGTTTGTACACAGCCCAAATCTTCCCCCGTCAACTGACTAAAGAAGGAACTTAAAATTCCCGCTTCGGGTTGACAAGAAAAATGCTTATCCTTAGGAGCAGCGGCGGCAAAAGGAGAATTGATCGTTTTCACCACAATAAAACCTTGGGGATAATAATCAAAATCAAATTCTGCCACCCCCCAACCGTGGGTTTTCCAACATTGTTTGAGGCAACTAATAAACTCCGCCATCTCCATTTGAGCAAGGGGACGCTCATAATATTCGCTCACCTCATTGATAAAGCGACGATAAAAACTTTTCCCCCACCAACGACCGCAATTATGGAGTACCACACTAGAAGCCTGTCCAATTTCCTCCTCCAAACCGTCATAAATTCCCTGTAAAAGCACCTCGGGCAGGGCAATTAAACGAGAACCTTGGCGGGTTTCTAGTAGTCCCAACTCAAAATCACCTTGTACATAGGCATCAGGGGAAAAATAATTACCCTTAAGCGGTTTTTTCTCGACTAAATCTGCAATAGAAATCATTAATTTATCTCCTATATCTAAATATTCTTTAAACCCTTACGCCATCTTTAACTAAATATTCCTTAGCTTGATTCAAAAACGGCTCTAAATCATTCATCTGAGAAGCATTAAGGAAATTTTTTAGTTCTGCAACTAACAGAGAATGAACTGCGGAGTCAATGGATTGAGACTCCCTAGCCTGAACAATATCCGTTAGCCATTCCAAAAGACGACGTTCCAGAAATTCAGGATTATTAAGTAACATTGCCATGGCGCTATATCTAGTAATTAATAGCCAATGTTGTAAAGAAGTTTCTAGGGCTTTTTCTTGACTATCGGAAAATTTAGCTACCAATTTATCAGCGACGATTTGGAAAATTTCAATTTCCCTATCCCTTAAAAGGCGATAAACTTCCATTTTGCTCTGAAGGCTATTGATGCAATTAGAAAAAGTTTCTAAATCATCCCTTTGTAAGTAGTTGAACTCTGCTTCGTGGATTAGTTGTTGTAATTCTGGGTACATAGTTTTATCCTTAGTTAAAATAAATCAGATAAATCATTCATTTTCAATTCCGAGAAAGGAGGAGTGGAGGTTTCTAATTTTTTCTCGATAATTGGTTTTTGGGCAATATTCGTCTTAGGGTCTTGTGTTTGTACTCCTGCCCAAGGAAACCTTTGAAAAAAATCTCCCACTTTCATCTGTAAAGAAAGGTTAGTAATAATAGGTGAATCACTATCAGTGTTGTTGAGATGGGAAGTGTAGGCAACCATTTTTTTGATGCCCTTCCAGTTATGGTGAGTGAAAAATTCTTCTACTCTTAAATTAAGGTTCGGAATAAAGTCATCTGCATTAATTACCTCTTGGGTTGTTGTGGGAACAGATGAAGGTTGATTTCGTTTAATACCGCGCCAATTGGCGTTGGAGAAGAATTGCTCAACACTGATGTCAGAAAATGTTGGTGTTAAGCTCATATAATTTTCCCGATTAGTTGAAGTTGTGTAATTATTAAACAGTTATGGAAAAAGTCCATTACTTAAGATATTCACCGTTGACTAATTTTTTCTGAATATCCTTTGCCCCTGCCCCTTCGTTGTGCCAGAAGGTAGCCGCATCGATGCGATCCTGTTTTCCTAACAAGAACTTGCAATAGGTTTCACCCATGGAGTAGCACTGAATTTCGATGCAATTTAACTGCTTATTAATAAAACGGCTAAAAAATCCAGCCATCAATCCAGCGTAGATGTGACATACGGGTTTGCCCACGTCTCCGAGGGTACGAGCAACGGCTGAATCAAAAATATTAACGAACATAAAGCCATTTTTTTGCTCACTCAAGTCCACATCCCAGTTACCCCAACCTTGGGTCGTAAAAGGCCACCACCATGCTTCTAAGACATAAAGTAAATTCATATCATGAACATCTTTGGGGTATTCATATTCTTTTTGGAACCAATTACAGAAAAAGTCAGCATCACGGACTCCCCAAGCCTTACCAATGTTGTACATTACAACACTAGATGCAGGGCCGACTTCTTCTTCTAAACCTTCGATTAAACCAACGATAAAATCTTCGGTTACTAATACGTTACGAGATTCGTTCCAATCGGTAATATCTCCGTTGATGGTGTCGAAGTGAAAGAAGTCTTCTATGGTGTAGTGATCATGTTTTTTGGGGTATTGATTCTTCCAAAGATTTTTGGAAATTTTCTCAACTATACGATTAGGTTTTGTAGGTGTAAAAGTCATAGATATTATTGTCCTTTGCTACTTAAAATGTTTGTTTTGTACAATTTTAAAACTATCTCAAAACCAACCTAAATATAGTGTAACTGTGTTTTTTCCTCTGTAGTAATTTCTTAAACATTTCTACACAATAATCAGATTTTTGTAATGTTTTCTTAACTAAATATAGAATTTATAGTGAAAAGTCTATTTTTTTAGTAAGGATTGAATCGTTAAACTTTTTTCTTCAATTATGTTAGGTAAATCCTGAACAATAAGAGAGCATTTGCTAATAAAAGAGTTAGTCCATTTTTCTAGCCATTTAAGTTGTATGGTGGTTGCTTGATGGTTTAGGGAGCCCGTGAAGGTAATTTTGCAGTTTTTATCCATGGAGAATTGTTCTAACCATTCCCCATCAGGGCGCGACTGTTCAAAGTTTTTAGAGGTAATCATGCCCCCAAGATAACGGCTGGTAATTTTTGCTATTTCTTCAAAATTGGTGACCACATCGGCTATGGTGATTTTATGGGCAACTGCTCCTTCAAAGGATGATACAACAACCATTTTCAAGCTAGTAGGGTCAAAGCCTTTATCAAATCTGGTAGAGTTATCATAGACTGCTCCTCGAAAGTCTGCACCACCAATATGAGTACCATTAAGGAAAGTACCGCAAAGATCTGCTTTAGTGAAGTTTGCCTTGGTGACAAAGCTACCTGTTAGATAGGCTTCTTTGATATTCGCTTTACTTAAATTAGCCCTAATTAGATAGGCTTTAATAAAGTATGCTCCTTGTAGGTTCGCTCCTTTTAAATTTGTACCTGTAAGGTTTGCTTCGTTAAAGTAACAATCTCTTAAGTCTGCTTTGCTTAAATCTGCGCCCCTTAAATCTGCATAGCTAAAATCAGAGCCTTTAAAGTTTGCCCCTTTCAAATCTGCATTTTTTAAGTCAATTCTTCTTAGCTGTAATTTGGAGAAGTCTCTCTCTCCCCAATTATATTGGGCTTGTAGATCTCCATTTATTGTCATTATTACCATTTACTCTACTCCTAGTTTAAGAAATATCCTTAGTATTACAACTATATTACTTTATATACTTATTTGAAATTATAATTTTTATCTGTATTAATAATTACTTTTATAACATTTATATTTGTCTAAAGCTATGAGTATATTTACTTTTTTTACATTTATTAATTTAACTAAATAATTATTTGAAATTACGTTGTCATAATTAAGTGTTTTCACTGATCCCTCTTTAATAATCCTTGTTTTATGGGTTGTTTGTGTAAGTATGATCTTTTTTGCTTAAATGTTGTCTTATATAAAATGAAAGGGTCATATTAACTTTTATTGAGAGGTCAAGGTATTTATTTATAAGAAAATATATCAACTTTAGTTTAGGGGAAAAAGATTTTATTAATAATATTTATTAGTTAGTCATCATATTGAGAAAGTTAAAAATTCTACGGTCTTATTTTTTAAGTTCAATAAAACTAAGTTTGACCATGAGTCATTATTGGTTTTGAATAGATAAAAATTGCAAACATCATTATTTTTTTGAAGAGCAATGGATGGGTAATAGTAATAGTATTATTTCTCAGTTAAGGTGTGTTTTTCTTGTTTTTAGTCTATTTCTCTAAGATGTTGAGGATATTGTATTGTTTGATACAGAAACAATGATGGTAAACATATGAATATCTATTAGTCATTGAATTAAATCATTAAGTCTTCTTCTTAAGTAGGCAGAAAATTAGATAAACTTTCATTAAACTATGGTGATAATGTCAAACAGAGCAAAGAAAAAAACGTCAAGGTCTCATGATCAAGACAGTTTTATACTAAATTCTATCGGATGGCTACGTAGTAAGCTACCTTCCTATTGGGTTGCTTGTATTCCCGTCAGTGCTTTAATTTTTGTAGTGTGGAGTTATTCCGCCCAAGCTCAAGGTTTTGATCCTCCTGAAACCCTAGAGGAATTGAGAGTTGTTTTAGACTCTATTTTCTTGTTGGTGGCTTCTATTTTGGTAATTTTCATGAATGCTGGTTTCGGGATGTTAGAAACTGGTTTTTGTCGTCAGAAAAATGCCGTTAACATTCTGTCTAAAAACTTAATCGTTTTCGCTATTGCTACCATCGTTTATTGGGCGATAGGATTTGCATTCATGTATGGTAACAGTGAAAATGATTTCATCGGTTTGGCTGGATTCTTTTTCGATGGAAGTGGCGCACCTTATGGCTTAGATGAGTATCCTGAAGCGGTTCCTCCTGCCATTGAGTTTTTGTTCCAAGTAGCTTTTGCTGCAACGGCCGCTACTATCGTATCTGGTGCGGTGGCGGAGAGAATCAAGTTCGATGCTTTTTTAATCTTTAGTGTATTGTTGGTAGGTATTTCTTATCCTATCACTGGTTACTGGACTTGGGGTGAAGGCTGGTTAGATGGTTTAGGCTTTGCTGATTTTGCTGGTTCTACCATTGTTCACTCTGTGGGTGGTTGGGCTGCATTGATGGGGGCGGCGATTCTTGGTCCTCGTCAGGGTAAGTATTCTTCTGATGGTCGGGCAAATGCTATTCCCGGTCATAATATGAGTATTGCGACTTTGGGATGTCTTATTCTTTGGATTGGCTGGTTTGGTTTTAACCCCGGTTCTGAGTTGGCGGCTACTGCGAATGTTCCTTATATCGCTTTGACTACTAACTTGGCGGCGGCAGCGGGTGGTATAACTGCTACAGCTACTTCTTGGATTAAGGATGGGAAGCCTGATTTATCCATGATTATCAATGGTATTCTTGCTGGTTTGGTAGGTATTACGGCTGGTTGTGACACTGTCACTTACTTCAGTGCTATTATCATAGGTGCGATCGCAGGTGTAATTGTGGTATTCTCTGTGGCATTCTTTGATAAAGTTCTTAAAATTGATGACCCTGTGGGTGCTACTTCTGTTCACTTAGTGTGTGGTATCTGGGGAACTTTGGCTGTGGGTATCTTTGGTACTGGAGACGAAAGCATTGTTACTCAAATCATTGGTATTCTTAGCATTGGTGGTTTTACCGTTGTAGCTAGTTCTATTTTCTGGTATGCCCTCAAGGCCACCATTGGCATTAGAGTTCATGAAGAAGATGAGATTAAAGGTCTTGATATTGCTGAACACGGTATGGAGGCTTACAGTGGATTTGTGAAGGAAGCGGATATTCTTTCTGGCGGTTTCGCAAGTTCTATGACTGATGAAGTGTCTTCTGGTGCTGAAGGTTAATTTTGTTTTAATATTTTACTCCTATTTGTAGTTTGTTTCCTCTTCTGAGTTTTTGGAGGGGGAAATTTTTTTTGCGGTGGTTTGGGTAAACTATTAACTAAATTTATGTTGCATTTTCTATGACTAAAAAAGCTATTGTATTATTATCAGGAGGTTTAGATTCTGCCACTAGCGGTGCGATCGCCCTTAAGGAAGGTTATGAAGTAATTGCCTTATCATTTCGTTATGGGCAAAAACACTTCAAGGAATTAGAAGCCTCTGGCAATGTGGCAAAATCCTTGGGCATCAAAGAACATTATATTATTGATGTGAATCTTTCTTTGTGGGGGGGGTCATCCCTTACCGATGCCACCATGAATATTCCCCAAGATGGGGTTAACCCCGAAGAAATACCTTCTACCTACGTACCGGGGCGTAATACGGTGTTTATC
The DNA here is from genome assembly GCF_054166785.1 of Cyanobacterium sp. Lineage (NCBI taxonomy): Bacteria > Bacillati > Cyanobacteriota > Cyanophyceae > Chroococcales > Geminocystaceae > Cyanobacterium > Cyanobacterium sp. The sequence goes on along the minus strand of NZ_JBSZCP010000053.1, from coordinate 49,644 downwards.
TCCATTGCCCTTTCTCTTGCCGAAGCCAAAGGCGCCGAAGCTATTTATTTGGGAATTAATGCGGTGGACTATTCTGGCTATCCTGACTGTCGCCCCGAATATTTGGACGCTTTCCAAAATCTTGCCAATCTTTCCTCCAAGGTAGGGGTAGAGGGAAAAGCACCTCAATTAATAGCTCCCCTTGTAATGTTGTCGAAAGTAGAAATAGTACAAAGGGCGATCGCCCTTAACGTGCCTATCGAAAAAACATGGTCATGTTATCAGGGAGGAGAGAAACCTTGTGGAGTATGTGATTCCTGCCGTATTAGAAACAAAGCTCTGATAGATGCAGGTTATCCCGAATTGGTGGGGTAAACCAGAAAAGAATTATTAAGGAATGTAAAGTTATAATAAACATGTAGCAAATTAATCAAAAGATAGGAATTATAATTATGGCTCTTAGTGTAGGCACCAAAGCCCCTGACTTTACCACCAAGGATGATCAAGGAAATACCGTCTCCCTAGGGGATTTTGCGGGTAAAATCGTAGTAATGTACTTCTATCCCAAAGATGATACCCCCGGTTGTACGAAACAAGCTCAAAGTTTCCGTGACAACTACGAAGAATATCAAAATAAAGACATGGTAGTTTTGGGGGTGAGTGTGGATGACGAAGCGTCTCACAAAGCCTTTAAAGAAAAGTATGGTTTACCTTTCCAACTTTTGGTTGACAGTGATAAAACCATTACTAAAGCCTATGATGTGGATGGCGGTGGTTATGCCAAACGTGTCACCTACATTATCAATGGTGAAGGGGTTATCACCCATGTAGATAGTAGTGTACAAACCAGTACCCATGCCCAAGATGTCTTAAAAACCATTGGTTAATTTTGCGTTAGTGGGGGCATTATCATCGTCTCTACTGGGCAAGTTTAGGTGGTGGGAGATGGCTTAGATGGCTTGTATCAGCCCTTAATTCCCACTGCCATCGGTTATTAATAAATTTTAGTTTCGTGATGCTACCTAGGGGAATGGTAATGGGTTGAGATTCATTTTTGACTAAAGCCACAATCATCCCTTGGATTGCTACACTATGCCCTACGATGAGAGAGTTAGGATAGTTTTTTAGGATGTCAATGGTTTTAGCACTACGTTGATATATTTCCTCTAAGGTTTCAGGATATGGGGGATATATTTGTGGTTGATAATTCCAATCGATTATATCGAGATATTTTTTTTCGAGGTTATCAGGATATTGAGTGAGAGGTTTACTATCCATCCAATCTTTATTATGCCACTCTCCTAGTCCTGATTCAATTTTAAGGGATAAATTAAGGGCGATCGCAATGGGGTAGGCAGTTTCGATGGCACGTAGAAAAGGAGAACAAAAAATATGTTTAATAGGTTCATTTTTTAATTTTTTTGCCACTACATTAGCCTGAATTATGCCATCTTCTGATAAAGGGGGATCGTATTTTTTTTCAGCCGTATTAAACCATTCAGGATAAACAAAATCATGTCTATTACCATGCCTGACAATCCACATATATTTAATAATTGATAGTTGATAATTAATTTTTTAATGCTATTCTACAGGCTTTTAATAGTATAAATAAATAGCTTTTAGCTAATATTTTATAGCACTTTTTTTGTACTAAAACAAACTTGTTTGTAAAAAAATAAGCCTAAATCTAATACTTTAATTATCAATGGTTTTTCTTGTTTCCAACATTACTTCATTCAGGGGAATTTGTAACTTTTTAGCTATTAAAACACAATCATCATATTCAGGTTGAATATTAATAACTTCCGAACCATATTGAGCAATTTTTACCCTAATATCACCATATTTTGTATTAACCATTTTCAGATTACGACTCAAAATAGAGCGAGTTTGTATCTGTTTTCTGATTCCGAGGGTAGAAGTTTCTCTAAAAATAAATCTCTCGCACTCTGTCACCTTATCCAAATCACAAATTACCGTTAATAATACCCCCGGGCGATTTTTCTTCATAGCCACAGGTTGGGTAAAAACATCTTTTGCCCCCAATAGCAATAACTCATCCATCACATAACCAAAAATTTGCGGTGATAAATCATCGATTTGGGTTTCCAATACCGCCACGGTTTCTTCCTCCATTTCTTCCTGCTTTTCCCCTATCCAAAGACGAAGAATATTAGGCATGGTTAAATCTTGATTTCCTGCCCCTAAGCCAATTTTATGTAAATTCATGGCGGGGGGTTGACCAAACTTTTGGGCTAAAGTAGTAACGATGGCTGCCCCCGTGGGGGTTACTAATTCCTTGTCAATGCCGTTGCTATATAAAGGTACTTTTCCCATTTGACACAATTCTAACACCGCAGGTACAGGGACAGATAAACGCCCATGGGCTGCGTTGATAGTGCCTCCCCCTGTGGGTAAAGGAGAACATTCCAGGGTGTTAATATGAAGGTAATCTAAGCCGATGCAAGTGCCGATAATATCAATGAGGGCATCCGTTGCCCCTACTTCGTGAAAATGGACTTTTTCTGGGGGGATGCCATGAACTTTTCCCTCGGCGATCGCCAGTTGCCGAAAAACTGCTAAACTATTATTAGTAACAGTTTCAGGTAAATTAGCCTGAGTAATAATTTTCTCAATCTCAGGTAAATGCCGATGGTGGTGATGATGATGGTTGTGTTTTAAATTAACATTAACCTTTGTTGCCCTTTGTCCCTGTCTTTGTACATCTTCCCCTGTTAAGCTATATTCATCACCCAAATTAAGACTTTTTAACCTATCGATGAGATACTGAAGGGGCATTCCTGCATCCACCAACGCACCGAGAAACATATCTCCTGCAATTCCTGTGGGGCATTGTAAATAAGCAATTTTAGACATCTGACCAATTTTAAAATAATTATTTTTAGTAAAGATTAATTACACATTCTATGGCTACTATATATCAATTAAACTCTGAAAATCCCCAAGGGCGATCGATTGAACAAATTACCGATGCCCTCAAACAAGGCGCCATTATGCTTTATCCCACAGATACAGTATATGCCATTGGTTGCGACTTAAATGTAAAATCTGCGGTGCAAAAGGTAAGACAAATTAAACAATTATCTAGTGATAAACCCCTTACTTTTCTATGCTCTTCTTTATCCCATATTTCGGAATATGCGGTGGTAAGTGATGAAGCCTATCGTATCATGAAAAGACTTATCCCCGGTCCTTATACTTTTATTTTACCTACCACTAAATTAGTGCCAAAATTGGTAATGTCTCCTAAGCGTAAAACTACAGGGATTAGAGTACCCAATAATAATATTTGTCATAGTTTATTGGAGTCTTTAGATAATCCCATCATTTCCACCTCTGCTCATTTATCCGATGAAGATGGAGAATATCCTTCTTATAATTGGGAAAAGGCAAGATTATTTGATCACTTAGAAAAGTTGGTAGATATTATCATAGATAATGATGATGATCCTAGTTTAAAAGTTTCTACTATTCTTGATCTAAGTAGTTCGGAACCAACGGTAATTAGGAAGGGTTTAGGATGGGAAACCTTAGACAATTTATTTAGTTTTTCTAGTTAATAATATTAGCTTTAAATTGTTTAAAAAATAATATATTTTATGGCTAAACAAAGAAAAAAATCTGATTTGCCCACCAAAATATGCCCAGTTTGTGGTTTATCTTTTACATGGCGTAAAAAGTGGGAGAGGTGTTGGGATGAGGTGAAATATTGCTCGGAAAGATGCCGAAGACATAAAAACTCTCAAGGATAATCAAATTTTCAACGAAAGATAACAAGGGGTTTAAACCCCTTACCTTGCTCAATTTTATCCATTGCTTTGTTAAATTTTACTCCTTGCCTTGTTCAGTTTTATCCATTGCTTTGTTAAATTTTACCCCTTGCCTTGTTCAGTTTTTACCCTTGTATTGTTAGATTGAGGTAAGCCACATCAACATTATTTGTGGCAAAATTTTAAAGATTTCAAAGTAACCGTAAAAGTATGGGAGTTAGAAGTGAAACCAGACTATAGAACTATTTTAATTAACCCTCGATATGCTAATTATGGCTGTCTTTCATTATTGTTAGTTTTGACTGTCATTGTGGCGATTGTGGGTTGGGATTGGGTAATTAATGGGGTGTTAATTTTTCTTGCTTTTTTAATTATTGCCCCCGTGGTTGGTGCGGTGGCTTTTCGTTGGTGGCTAAAGGCAAATGTGATGGAGGATAGTTGTCCTGTGTGTGGTTATACTTTTGCGGGATTTAATAATAAAGAGTGTCGTTGCCCTAGCTGTGGTGAAAGTTTAGTGGCTAATCATAGGCATTTTGAAAGGGTTACCCCTGAAGGTACCATTGATGTAGATGCGGTGGATGTTTCGGTAAAAAGGGTTGATGGTGAGACAAATAATTAATCTTCAATCTTCATCATGGCACCGACAATCCATTAAAATAATGTACATGGTTTTAATAATTAATTTTGGTATTTTTGTATGTATATGACTCCTAAGAGTAGTATATTACTGCTCGTTTCTTGTATAAGTGCGATCGCCGTTGTGGGCTGTATTTTTGAGCTAAGTTCGGGCAATCCAGAGTTGGGGGAAAACATCACCAGGTTGATATTGGGTTTTAGTATTCCTTTGAGTATTGTTGCTTTCGTGTTTGCGGTGAAAGATGCTCGGGCAAATTCTCAATAATGGCTCATGGACGACTACCTAGGTCGTCTTTTTTTCTTTTTCCGCTGTTTGTCCTTGTCTTAACAAATCAGGACGCTTTTTGCGGGTAGCTTCTAGCTGTTGTTGATGGCGCCAATGGGCGATCGCACCGTGATTTCCAGAACGTAAAACCTCTGGCACTTCCCAACCTCGAAACACAGGAGGACGGGTATAGTGAGGGTAATCCAACAGATAATTTTCAAAACTATCTTGCTCCAAAGAAGCCTTTTTGCCCACCGTACCTGGTAAAAGACGTACCAATCCATCAATGAGGGTAAGGGCTGGAATTTCTCCCCCCGTCAACACAAAATCCCCCAAAGACACCTCCCTAGTTACCAAATGTTGTACCCGCTCATCAATACCTTCATAATGTCCACAGATAAGGATTAACTGTTGATAGTTAGTAGATAAATCTTTAAACAAATTTTGATCCATTCTTTGCCCTTGGGGAGTTAACATAATCACCTCCCGAGGAGAAATATTCGGGATAGACTCCACCGCCGCAAAAATAGGCTCAGGCTTCAAAACCATACCCACTCCCCCCCCATAGGGTACATCATCCACCGTACGATGTTTATCCGTAGTAAAATCCCGGGGATTGACCAAATTAACCGTAGCGATTTGCTTTTTTAAAGCTCTACCCAATAAACTTGAATTCAGTGCCGAGGTAAAAAAATCGGGGAAAAGGGTAATAACGTTTATTTCCACTGTTAATATTATTTGATAAAGTGAGCTTTGAGCTTCCAAATAACAAGTTTTTGCTCAAACTGTTAATTATTGGATATGTTACAAATTTAACCATAAAATAGTGTAGGAGATCATAAGATAGACGTTTTTGAGAGCCAGAAGTGTCTATCTGTTGACGTAATTTTAGCAAAAGAATCAAGTAGGAATTAACATGAAGCAATATCAGAGAAGTTCAGTGCTAGTAATTGGAGGTGCCGAAGACAAAGTACATGGACGAGAAATATTACAAACCTTTTGGCGTTGTGCCGGGGGCGCCGATGCCATCATCGCCATTATACCCTCCGCTTCACGAGAACCTACTATTATTGGCGATCGCTATCTATCCATTTTTCGTGACATGGGAGTAAAGGATATGAAAGTCTTGGATGTGCGCGATCGCATTCAGGGAGAAGATAAATATTATCAAGAATATGTAGAACAATGTACCGCCGTATTCATGACGGGGGGCGATCAACTTAGACTGTGCGGTTTGCTCTCCGATACCCCTCTCATGGAGCGCATTCGCCAAAGGGTAAAACTAGGAGAAATCACCCTCGGAGGGACCAGTGCGGGGGCAGCAGTCATGGGACATCATATGATTGCAGGGGGTAGCAGTGGAGAATCTCCTAACCGTGCCTTAGTGGATATGGCCATGGGTTTAGGTTTTATTCCCGAAATTATTGTCGATCAGCATTTCCATAATCGTAATCGCATGGCAAGACTACTCAGCGCCCTTTCCAACCATCCCGAAAGAATTGGAATAGGCATTGACGAAGATACCTGCGCCCTATTTACCGCCGATGATCACTTAGAAGTAGTAGGTAAAGGCACCGTAACCATCATTGATGCCCAAGCCATGAGTTATACTAATCAGGTAAAAGTAGATGCCGAATCACCCCTTGCCCTTCATAATCTGCGGATTCATATATTGTGCCATGGCGATCGCTATAATCGTAAAACCCATCAACCCACCGCCGCCAGCGATGATTAATAGTATATTTCCATTAATAAAATATTAATTATCCTCAAAAAATAAAATAATGTTCACCTTGAACAGTAAAAAGTCAATCAAAAACGAGACACTTAAAAATGGCTCTCAAACCCAGTAGCGTCTAAAATCAGAAACAGCATGAAAATCCTCAAAACACAAACCTTAAGGGGTCCAAATTATTGGAGCATTCGTCGGACAAAACTCATTCAAATGCGTCTCGACTTAGAAAACATAGCGGAAAAACCATCTAACGAAATACCGGGCTTTTATGAAGGATTAGTGGAAACTCTCCCTAGCTTAATCGAGCATTTCTGTTCCCGAGATCATCGTGGTGGCTTCCTCGAAAGGGTCAAAGAAGGTACTTATATGGGGCATATCGTCGAACACATTGCCCTGGAATTGCAAGAACTAGCCGGGATGCCCGTCGGTTTTGGACGCACCAGAGAAACCAGCACCCCCGGAGTTTATAACGTAGTTTTTGAATATGTCTATGAAGAAGCTGGTCGTTATGCAGGTAGAGCCGCCGTTCGACTCTGTAACGCTATCATCGAAAATGGTAGCTATCCTCCCCAAGAATTAGCCCAAGATGTAGCCGATTTAAATGATCTAAGAGCCACATCCGCCCTTGGCCCATCCACTGAAACCATCATCAAAGAAGCCGAAACCCGCTCTATACCTTGGATGATGTTAAGTTCTCGTTCCATGGTGCAATTAGGTTATGGAGTAAATCAAAGACGTATTCAAGCCACCCTTACTGAAAATTCCAATATTTTGGGGGTAGAGTTAGCCTGTGATAAGGAAGGAACAAAAACCATCTTAGCCGATGCAGGGATTCCCGTTCCTCGGGGTACAGTGATTTATTATTTAGATGAACTGGCTGACGCTGTCCAAGATGTGGGGGGTTATCCCATCGTAATCAAACCCCTAGATGGCAACCATGGTCGAGGAATTACCATCGACATTAACACTCGCCAAGATGCCGAGGATGCTTATGATTTAGCGGTAGCCGCCTCAAAAACTCGCTCGGTAATTGTAGAAAAATATTATCAAGGCAACGATCATCGTGTTTTGGTCATTAACGGTAAATTAATTGCTGTGTCGGAAAGAGTACCAGCCCATGTAATGGGTGATGGCAGATCTACCATCGAAGAATTGATCCAACAAACCAACCTAGATCCTAATCGGGGAGATGGTCACGACAATATTTTAACCCGCATTAGTGTAGATCGCACCTCCCTAAGTGTCCTCAAAAGACAAGGTTTTGAAATGGATACGGTTTTAAAACAAGGGGAAAGAGCCTACCTAAAAGCCACCGCAAACCTTAGTACAGGGGGTATAGCCATCGATCGCACCGATGACATTCACCCCAAAAATATTTGGATAGCCGAACGAGCCGCCAAAATTATTGGTCTCGACATCGCAGGCATAGACATGGTCACCCCCGACATCACCAAACCCCTAGATGAAGTGGATGGAGTGATTGTGGAAGTGAACGCTGCCCCCGGTTTTAGGATGCACGTTGCCCCCTCCCAGGGTTTACCCCGCAACGTAGCCGCCCCCGTAATAGATATGCTCTATCCAGATAACCATCCCACCAGAATACCCATTCTCGCCGTCACAGGTACTAATGGGAAAACCACCACCACCCGCCTCCTAGCCCATCTTTATCGACAAACAGGAAAGGTCGTGGGTTACACCAGCACCGATGGTATCTACCTAGGGGATTATATGGTGGAAAAAGGTGACAATACAGGCCCTTTGAGTGCAGGGGTAATTTTGAAAGATCCCACCGTAGAAGTAGCGGTTTTAGAGTGCGCTCGGGGGGGAATGCTTCGCTCTGGGTTAGCTTTTGATAGCTGCGATGTGGGGGTAGTTTTAAATGTGGCAGCAGATCACCTCGGCTTAGGAGACATTGACACCATCGAGCAAATGGCGAAGGTAAAAGGTATTATTGCCGAAACCGTTAACCCCGATGGTTATGCCGTACTCAATGCTGATGATCCTTTAGTGGCGGAAATGGCAAAAAATGTTAAGGGTAAAGTGGCTTATTTTTCCATGGATAAACATAACCCCATTATTGTGGATCATCTTCGTCGGGATGGCATCGCCGCTATCTATGAAAACGGTTATTTATCCATTTTTGAAGGGGAATGGACATTACGCATCGAAAAAGCAGAAAATATCCCCGTCACCATGAAGGGTATGGCACCGTTTATGATTGCCAATGCTTTAGCCGCTAGTTTAGCCGCCTTTGTTAATGGGGTAGATATTGAGTTGATTCGTCAAGGGGTACGCACCTTTAACCCTGGCTCTGCCCAAACCCCCGGTAGGATGAATTTATTTGAACTAAAAGATCATTCTGTATTGGTGGACTATGCCCATAATCCCGCTGGTTATGAGGCTGTGGGAGCTTTTGTTAAAAATTGGCAGGGCGATCGCCTCGGGGTCATTGGTGGGCCTGGGGACAGACGAGATGAAGACTTGATGCTACTCGGTAAAATTGCCGCCCAAACCTTTGACCATATCATCGTCAAAGAAGATCATGATAAACGGGGCAGAGAAGAAGGAGAAGTGGCCGACTTAATCGTGAAAGGCATCCTCGCTGAAAATCCTGAAGCCAGCTACAACGTCATCATCGATGAAATGGAAGCGCTCGAAACAGGGTTAAATAAAGTAAAACCCGACGGCTTAGTGGTTATTTTCCCCGAAAGCGTCAGCGGTATTATTGAATTCATTGAAAAACTAAAATAAACTATCTTAGGCAGGGGGTTAAAACCCCTTGTTGGTTTATGGATTGAGGATTGAACTTATGCCTAAAAACATCCTCGACTAAACTTGGACATTGATTGAGTAAATTTAATAAAAACTTTCTTTCCTGCCGTTTAAAATTACGAAATTTTGTTTTCTTTGAAAAAAATAAAAGGAGAGGAAAGCGGTAACTCTAAGACAAATAAATAGTTTGTTATTTAGAAGGAAGAATTACCATAGCCTCTTAAATAAATATTATAAAATAGATGGTTTATTTTTGCGAATTGATTATAAATTAATATAAAGAAAAGAATTTTGTTTCTAAATTTTAATCATTATTTTTATCCTATTTTGGAGTTATAAATATTAAGATTTGTATCTTAAGTAAACTAATTCGTTAAATAAAAAAATAACCATCTATGATGAAGACAGACGCAAAGTTGTTAAACTGACTCAACTAAGTGATTCTCAAATTTAATCAATCCAATCTTCAAAAGGAATACATTATGAGTATCAAAGATAGAGTAAAAATAACAGCTAAAACTCTTTAATTTTGTGAAGTAAATTAATAATTTCGATTGTTTCGATAAATCAACGATCACCCTTTATATAGATGTCAAAACCCCAATAAAAGACATCATATTTAACAAAACACTTAAATAATAGATTTTCTTGGTTTATTTTCTTATTTAATTATATATAAATAAACCTTTAATAAAACACACTAAAAAATAATAAAAATAATTAATTATGAATATCAGAGACGGGAAAAAAGTTCCCAGAGTAATATATCGTGAATACACAGACTCTGAGGGAAATATGCACACTGAATATAAAGACGCTCAAGGGAACGTTTATACAGAATATACCGACGCTAACGGTAATTTTCACTCAGATCAAAAAGACTTGATTGAGAATCGATTGGTGGATGCCCACATTGAAGATACACGAGTGGATAACGCCGTGGCTCAAATTGATAGAGCCGATAAAAATACCTCTAAGGGTTTACTTATTGGTGTCATTGTCACTACGGTAGTTGCCTTAATAGCAGGAGTAGTTTACTTTTTAAATGATAGTAATCCTGAACCCGTCCCTGTGGGGGTGACTCCCACGGAAAGATCCAATCCTGATCCAGAACCCACAACCATTGTAGAAAAAGAAGTTATCCAAGTAACCCCTGTAGAGGTGCCTGTGGTGACAAATTCCGAGGCCCCAACCCAAGTACCACCAGAAGCAAATAATAATAATCCTCCGACCACAACAACAACGAATAATAACATCACCGTTACTCCTTCAGAGTCTAATCAAACCCCCACAGAAACTAATAATCCGCCTTCCACAGCAAATCCCACTCAAAATAACTCAAGACCTGAGTTAATGGGGAATAATCCAGTCAGAGCAAAAAGTGATGGTGATCTCAAAAATGAGATTGTCAGAAAGTTTCAGAGCGATTTAGGAAATAATCAATTAAAAGTTGAGGTAAATAATAGTGATGTGACTATATCTGGGAATTTGGAAACTCAAGAGCAAATGCAACGGATTCAACCACTACTAAAATCCATTGACGGTATTAATAAAGTCAATATCGTTGCCACCATTGAGCCTAGAGCGACAAATTAAGCTCAATATTTCCACCCATAAATAGCGATCGCCATTTAAGTTAAACAGGATGATTTTCCTCGCCCCAAAAGAGCGAGGTATTTTTATTCAAGCAATTTATTAATGGTTAATTATCAGCGCCTTCGATGGGTGCAAAACCTTGTCTTTGGATATTTTCCGTGACTACCCGAGGTTCTAAGAATTGTAAGAGATAATCAGGACCTCCAGCTTTTGAGCCTACCCCAGAGAGTTTAAAACCGCCGAAGGGTTGACGGGCAACGATCGCCCCTGTGATGCCCCTGTTAATATATAGATTACCCACCTCAAACTCCTTATAAGCCCTGTCAATGTGGGCAGGAGTACGGGAATATAAACCCCCCGTGAGGGCGTAATCAGTACCATTGGCAATGGCTAGCGCATGATCAAAATCATTCGCTTTAATTACCGCCAATACAGGACCAAAAATTTCCTCCTGAGCAATTACCGCATCCTCTGTAATATCAGTGAAAACAGTGGGAGGGACAAAATAGCCCTGCTCGGGCGCTTCTACCTGTATCGCCAAAGTGCCTTGCTCTTTACCCTTCTCGATATATTCCAAAATACGAGCTTGGGCAGAAGCATCAACCACTGGGCCAATCTTGGTGCTAGGGTTTTTTGCATCTCCTACATTAAGAGATTTTACCGCCTCGATTAAACGCTCCACAAAAGCATCATAGACCGTATTTAAGACGATTACCCGACTACAAGCCGAGCATTTTTGACCACTAAAACCAAAAGCCGACTGGACAACCCCTGCCACCCCTTGATCTAAATCAGCGCTTTCATCGATGACAATGGCATTTTTACCACCCATTTCCGCAATCACTTTTTTGAGGTGTTTTTGTTTGGGTTGCAATACGGCCGCATCAGCATAGATTTTACAGCCTACTTCCCTTGAACCTGTGAAGGCGATTAAGTGTATGTCAGGATGTTTTACTAAATAATCTCCTACCACCGAACCTTTACCAGGTATATATTGAAATACCCCTTTAGGAATCCCTGCTTCTATCAAAATTTCGGCAATTTTTGCCCCAATTACCGTACTGGTGGCCGCAGGTTTGAGTAAGGCACAGTTACCCGCCGCTAAAGCCGCCACTGTCATCCCTGTAGCAATGGCAAAGGGGAAATTCCAAGGGGAAATAATCAGGGCGATGCCTTTGGGTTGATAAAAATAACGGTCATTTTCCCCTGCCACATCGTAGTTATAACCCTGCTCTAGGCGTTCCATTTCCGAGGCATAGTAACGACAAAAATCGATCGCCTCTGACACTTCAGGATCACCTTCTTTAACAATTTTACCCACTTCAAAACACATCCAAGCGGTTAATTCATGGCGTTTTTGTTCCATAATATCGGCGGCTTTGCGTAAAATTTCCGCTCTGTGGGTGGCACTGGTTTTGCTCCAAGTCTTGAAGGCTTCCTTGGCACTCTTCATGGCTTCATCGGCCTGAGTAACGGACATTAAGCCGATTTTACCGACTATTTGAGAGGGATTGGAGGGGTTAACGGAAGTGATATATTCTTCGGTTTCTACATATTCCCCGTTAATCAAAGGTAGATAGGTTTTGCCCAGTTGATTATTAACGATGGTGAGGGCTTGTCTGGCTTTTACTAGGTTGCTTTCTCTTCCATAGTCTGTATCTGGGGCCGCATGGAAGCCCCCCTTATTAAGGGGGGTTGGGGGGATCTCTTTTTCCCTTTCTATAAGGGGGACTTGCTCATTTTCTTCTTTAAGATGATTTGTGGGGGGGGCGATTAATTCCTCGATGGGTTTTTCTTCGGAATTTTGCCGTAGAAAGGAGCTATTTGCGGTATTTTCGAGTAAACGGCGGATAAGGTAAGCCATACCGGGTAAAAGTTTACCGTAGGGGGCATATACCCTCACTCGATGTCCTCTTTTTACAATGGCTTTGGCGAGGTTTTCTCCCATACCATAAAGTATCTGACATTCAAATCTGCGTTTAGGTATGTTTAGGGTTTCGGCAATGGCGATCGCACTGGCTTGGGTTCTAACATTGTGAGAGGCGATCGCACCGTACAAATATTGATGATTTTCGAGGAGAAGATGAATTAAATTCTCGTAATTAATATCTGTTTCGGGTTTATCGTTAAATACGGGCTGTTGCCAATGATTTTGCTGAGATTTGATGGTTTCTTGATCCCAGTATGCTCCTTTTACTAACCTGATGGTGATGGGATTGCCTCGTTTTTTTGCCCACTCAATCCAGCTTTGTAAATCCGCTTCCGAATCTCTTAAATAGCCCTGAATTGTCACCCCAATATCAGTACGAGAGCGAAACTCCTCCTCCATCAATAATTCCTGTAAAATAGAGATGGTAACATCCTTATAGGCGTATTGTTCCATATCAAAATGTACCGCTGCACCCTTTTCCTTGGCGTGTCTAAGCAGGGTACGAATGCGATCGCACACCTTAACTTTACTACCTTCTGGGTCAATGGGATCAAACTGAGAGTAAAAAGCTGTTAATTTGACGGAAACCTGCACCTTCGCCAAATTTTCCCCATCAGCGGTATCAATTTCGGGAATAGTTGACCATTTTTGAGCCTGATTGCTTAACTGGGTAATTAACTCAAGATAACTTTGTAGGTAAGACTCCGCCTCAATTTCGGTTATAACCGCCTCCCCCAACAAGTCGATGGTAAAGCCCATTTTCTCCTTACGCATCCTCTCCACTGCCTTAATTACCTCCTTGATGGTTTCCCCCGAAATATACTTATAAGCAAGGGTTTCCACCGCCTTCGTAATGGTTGCCGAGGCAATTTGAGCAGGGGGAGAATTAGGATCACTAAAATTAAGAATCCCCTTAAGAGCGTCGGGTAACTCCACCTCTTCCGTGGTTAGATATTGTTGAAAATGTCGAGCAATTTCTGGCTTACTTTGTAATGCAGGTAACGCATCAATGAAGCGAAACAACTGAACCCTTAAACCGGGGTTACTCATGGTCCACCCCATCAATTTATCATCAAACTGCATCTGCTCTTTGAGCTGATTAAAAATGTTGCCCTTCTTTCTCGTGGCTTGGATCAAATCCCGTGCAATGGCTTGTGTCGCTTCTTCGTAAGATGAGATCTGACTGTTTATAGCTACCATAAAACTCCCCTAATAAATATAATAAAATAGCCTTAATTTTTTGTGGCAATGTAGAGGCAATAATGCTGATATTGCATAATAGATAACAATTTTTATCCAAATCAATATTACCATAAAACTTTACTAGAAAAGAGCCGATGGATTCTAAATAGTAATCAAAATTTAGATATGAGCCTTAATAAAATTGTAAAAATAATTTTCTCTCACACTACTTACCATAAACTACATATTCTTAAGTATTAAAGGTTATTGTCTTTATAAGCATGGCTTTCAGATTGAAAACCATTAGTAAAATAAACTATTTTTTCTACATAATTACTAATCATGAATAAATGATAATAACTACTAAATATTTAGGGTGATAAATCTTCAAGTATGAAATAGTAAATAAAATAGTTACAACAAACGAAATTAACTGCTTATTACAAGTTACTTTTAAGATATTAGGAAAACAAAATATATTTGATTTGCATTTACTTTATTATAGACGAAACTTATTTAGGTTTAATTGGTATCCGTAGCAAAAATTTAACTTCATTGAAAACTAATTCTTAAATTTCATGGATATGACGAAAAATAAAAATTATAATGCGAATAAAAATAAAATTCTTATTAATTTTAAACAAAATTATTAACGGTATATTATGATTAGCAGTGGCGATACTATTTTTTTACCGTTAAACTTTACACTGAAGTCGATATTGATTGTTATTTATATTTAGATTGTATTGATCAATGGACAACGGACGAAAGATCAGAAAAAATAAACAAGAACATCTTACCAATAGACAAAATGAAAATTGCGATTCTATCTCAAGATAGTAGTCTTTATTCTACAAGAAGATTAAGGGAAGCAGGAGAAAAACGAGGACATCAAGTGAGGGTGGTTAATTTCCTTCGTTGTTATATGAATATTACTTCCCATAGTCCCTCTGTGGTTTATGGGGGTAAGCCGTTGGAGAATTTTGATGCTATTATTCCTCGTATTGGTGCTTCTCGAACTTTTTATGGTTTATCGGTGGTAAGACAGTTTGAGGTGATGGGGGTTTTTAGTGCCAATGAATCTCAGGCAATTTCTCGCTCTCGGGATAAACTGCGTTGTGTACAAATTTTGGCTAGGGAGGGTATTGGCTTACCTGTAACTGGTTTTGCCCATGATACGGAAGATATTGATGGATTGATTGAGACGGTGGGGGGTGCGCCGTTGGTGATTAAGTTGTTGGAAGGCACTCAGGGCATTGGGGTGGTTTTAGCGGAAACTGATCAGGCTGCAAGGTCGGTAATTCAGGCTTTTCGGGGTTTGAATGCCAATATTTTGGTGCAGGAGTTTATTAAAGAGGCAAAGGGTGCTGATATTCGTTGTTTTGTGGTAGGAAATAAGGTGGTGGCAGCTATGAAAAGACAAGGCCCGGAGGGGGATTTTCGTTCTAATTTACATCGAGGGGGTAAGGCGGAAAAAATCAAACTGACTCCGGAGGAAAGAAGCACGGCGATTCGCTCGGCTAAGGCCATGGGTTTACGGGTTGCAGGGGTGGATTTATTACGTTCTAACCATGGGCCTGTGGTGATGGAGGTTAATTCTTCCCCGGGGCTAGAAGGCATTGAGAAAGCAACGGGGGTTGATGTGGCGGATAAGATTATTGATTTTATTGAGAGAAATGTTGATATAAAAACGCGCGATCGCATCCAGGTTTAGTAAGGAGTAAGGAGTAATGAGTAAGGAGTAAGGAGTAATGAGTAAGGAGTAATGAGTAAAAAGAATAATTGTCTATTTTCCATTGCTAGTTATTAATTGCTAATTGTTATTCTATTATGTGTACTATTGAACATAAATTGATAATATGAAAGTAAAAGCTGCGATCGCCCTTAATGCAAAAGAACCGTTAGTAATTGACACTGTAGAATTAGAAGGTCCAAAGGCAGGAGAAGTATTAGTAGAAATTAAGGCCACGGGGGTATGTCATACCGATGCTTATACCCTTTCTGGTATGGATCCTGAAGGCTTATTCCCCACTATTCTTGGTCATGAGGGGGCGGGGGTTGTTGTGGAAGTGGGAGAGGGTGTCAAGAGCCTAAAAGTGGGGGATCACGTCATTCCGTTATATGTGCCGGAGTGTCGAGAGTGTGATTATTGTCTCAGTTTTAAAACTAACCTATGTCAGGCTATCCGTATCACCCAAGGACAAGGTTTGATGCCCGATGGCACTAGCCGATTCTCCCTTAATGGCAAGAAGTTACACCACTATATGGGTACTTCTACTTTTGCAAATTACACCGTAGTGCCTGAAATTGCCCTCGCTAAAATCCGTCCTGATGCCCCTTTCGAGAAAGTCTGTTATATCGGTTGTGGGGTGACAACGGGGGTTGGTGCGGTAATCAATACGGCAAAAGTTGAACCCGGCTCAAATGTGGTGGTATTTGGTTTGGGGGGCATCGGTTTAAATGTTATCCAAGCCTGTCGTATGGTGGGGGCTAATATGATTGTGGGAGTTGACATAAATCCCGAAAAAAGTGCGATCGCCCAAAAATTTGGCATGACTCATTTTGTTAATCCCAAAGAAGTAGAGGGAGATTTAGTACCCTATCTGGTAGATTTAACCAAAGGTGGTGCTGACTATAGCTTTGAGTGTATCGGCAACACAAAAGTAATGCGTCAAGCGCTCGAATGTTGTCATAAAGGTTGGGGGGTATCCGTCATTATCGGTGTGGCAGGGGCAGGACAAGAAATCAGCACTCGCCCATTTCAATTAGTCACAGGCAGAGTCTGGAAAGGTTCGGCTTTTGGGGGAGCAAAAGGACGTACCGATGTACCGAAAATTGTGGACTGGTACATGGAAGGAAAAATTAACATCGATGACTTAATCACCCATGTAATGCCCGTAGAAGACATTAACAAAGCCTTTGACTTGATGCACGAGGGAAAATCTATCCGTAGTGTTGTTACTTTCTAATTTTTTTCCCTGATATAAGGAAGTTGGTTAGTATCATAATCAACTTTCATTTAATTTATTGAACCTTAGCCATTAGCCGTGCAAAAAATTTATAGGGTAGGTGGTAGTGAAACTGTGGCTTAAAACCTGACTTTGAGAATAGTTAATGTTAATATTAACTTGATTTAAACACAGTATCCAATAACATGATCGAGACATTTTTAAAAGCTGATCCTGCCCTACAAATAGGACTGTTAGCTACTATTATTATTACTATATTCGTGATTACTATCTATTTACAAAAATTAGGAACATTCATAAGTAGTAAGTTTGTAAGTACCGATGGTAATAGCTTTTATCAAGATGTAATTCAACCTGATTTTAATTTAGTTGTTTTACTCTGGTTTTTAGGATTATTAGATATTTATATATTAGTAAATGAAGAACCTACATTAATTAAAACTAGCGAAATATTTTTAAGTTTAGCCATATCTTTTTTGACTATTTGGCTCATTACGAAATGGTTTAGAATTTTATTTGATAAATATTTACTTAATGCCGCTCTTAAAAGTGACAAAAAAATAAATAGTGAGTTTTTAATTGTTGGTAAATTTTTAGCTAATACTATCATTGTTTTGCTAATAATTTTCATATTTTCTCAGGTTCATAAAATTAATTTATTCGGTCTTTTAGCTAGTTTAGGCATAGGGGGATTGGCGATCGCCTTTGCCGCCCAAAAAACCCTCGAACAATTACTCGGAGGCATCGTAATCTATTTAGATAGACCATTTAGTATCGATGACTATATCGGCTTACCCGAAGGAGTATTTGGCAGGGTAGAATCTATCGGATTAAGGTCAACAAAAATCAGACTATCAGGAAAAGGAACATTGATGATCATTCCCAATAGCTCATTAACCCAAGCCAACATAGAAAACTATACAGGGGCAAAAAAAATTATTTCTCTAGTTTATTTTACCTTTTATACTCCCCTCGATGAGGATGAAAGAGCATTAATTAGACAGATAATTATTGATAGTACCAAAGATGTTTTTGGCATTGATCCAAGAAATACAGGGGTAAAATTTGAAGAAATAAATCAGGGCAAAAATAAATTATTTACTCAAGCACAGGTGAGCTTTTTTCTCCTTGGTTCCGAGAGAGTTTCTATGGATTTACGTACTCAATTATTAGACATTGCCAAAGCAAATGTTACTTTACAACTAAAGAATTATGGTATTGATTTTACCATTGAAGATGAGACTATTAATGTAGATTCTCCTATTACTATTTAATCATAATTTTGAGAATGGAAAATATTATCAACATCCTAGAATTTTTACAACGTCAAGAAGGTTATCAAATTTTTGTAAACTTTATTTATGAATTTGGTTTTTTTCTTTTTTTTCTATTAATATCCTTTTTTGTGGGTAGATATACCCCATTTTATGTCAAGGTAATTATTTCTAAATTTGCCCAGAAACCATTAACAGAATTTTATCAGGGCATCATTGATCCTTTACAAAGTCTTTTTCGTTTAGCAGGAACATTAATTTTATGGTCATTATCCCTCAACTTTATTCGTAGCTACGAAGGACTATATAGCTTACTAGAATTTATCATTGATCTAAGTTTAATTATCATTATTGCTTGGTTAGCATCCCGTTTATTTAGGCAAATTATCATCATTTATGGTATTAATTTAATTCAGAAATTAGGTAAAGAAGTAGATGAATTATTGTTAGTAATGGAAACCATTATTAATGTTTTAATTGGTTTTATTGCGGTACTAGCCTTTGCCCGACGATTAGATATTAACCTTGTGGGTTTGTTAGCTAGTGTGGGTTTAGGGGGCGTTGCCATCGCCTTTGCTGCCCAAAAAACCCTCGAACAATTGTTAGGTACTTGTGTAATATATTTAGATCGTCCTTTTATTGTAGGAGAGTATATCAGGCTCAATAGTGGATTATACGGCAGAGTAGAATCTATCGGCTTAAGGTCAACAAAAATTAGACTACCTGGTAAAGGTACATTGATGATACTACCTAATTCGATGATGGCAAATATTGAAATAGAAAACGTCACCAGAGGGAAAAAAGTAATGGTATTGCTTTATCTTGATTTTGTCAAAACCCTTGAAGATAGCGAAGAAGCCCTAGTAAAAGACGTGGTAAAAAAATGTACTAACGCTTTATTTGGAATTGACCCTGATAGCACCAAGGTAGCTCTATTTTTACCAGAAAATCAACAACAAACCAGAGCAAGGGTAACATTTTTTATTTTAGGCTCCAATGAAAGCTCTATCAAACTTAGAAAGAGGTTACTAGAGTTAGCCAACGATAATATCTCTCAACAACTTACTACCCATGGAATCAATTTTGCCATGCAAGAGCCTACTATCTATGTGGATTCTCCTGTCACTTTATAGATCAATTATATATGTGTAAATAAGAGTAATAAAATCTTTAATTATTAATATAAAATACTTCTAAAAAAATAAAATTAGATATTTTTGTACTAGATTGTTAATAGTGGAAAAAGATGTATAATATAATGCCCAGCCATAAAATGTATTAGGGGCTTACCATTAGTGCAAATTAACTAATCTACTCACCAATGAATCAGATCACCGACCCAAAGGCGATCCCCATAGACTCTGCCACACCGCAGACATCTAAAGGTATTAGCCCAAATTTACCATGCAAAAAAAATCAATTAAATTATACCCAAGAATGGGCGATCGCCCTGCTTTATAGTTGTGGAGAAGAGGATAATAATGAACTATTTTGGGAGAATATATCAGAGCCATATAGATCAATTTTAGAAGATTGTTATTTGATAGCTGAGGATAGAAAATTTACCAAACTAAATCATATTACTAATAATATTAAATATGACAAATTAAATTATATAAAATTAGGAGTTCAGCTACATCAGGTAAAATATTATCAGCTATATAAAGAAGCCTATAAATCCTTTAAAGAATACTGTGAGCAAGAGATTCACTATCCCCTATGGAGAGCAAATAAGATAATTAAAGCCTCTAAAGTGGCAATTCAATTAATTAAATATGGGTTTAGAATTATTCCACAAAATGAAGCTCAAGCTCGTCCTCTAGTAAAATTAACAGAGGAAGAACTGTATGAAAAATGGCAACAAGTTTTAGATACTTATCCATTTCATAGCATTACAGCAAAAAAAATTAAAAAGATAGTTTATGGAGAAAAAAATCCAGAAAAAGGAACTTTAAAGTTATCAATAAAAATATTAGAAGATATTGAAGGTAAAGCCTTAGAAAATGGAATGTCGGTGGATGAATTACTAACCAAAGTATTTAGCGGAGAAGTGACCATAAATAATGATGGAAGTATCGAGCAGGAAATAAAAGAAGAAGAAAAAATAGAAAAAATCCACCCTCAAATCATGGAAAAATGGGAAGAAGATTTAGAAAAGATTTCTCTAAAAAAAGATACGATTGATAGCTTTGCTGAGGATTTAGCCGAGGAAATTGATAACACCGTCAAGGATTTTAAATCGGTAATTAAAAAATGCTTTTTCCGAACTTTTTTACAACCCCTATTAGGGGAATAATATTCATTAAAACTAATTATAAAAAAATAACAAGAGGCTTAATACTAGATCCATAAACAAGAGTATATTAATAAAACAAACAATGGGCTTAAGCCCATTGCCAAAATAATAAATTAAAAGTACAGTTTATAAATCGGATTTAGTACAAACCCTTTGCCAAAGAAAAATTGACAAAAGATTTAAACCCCTTACCAGAAGATTAAAAGTTCTTGCTGTGTATGGGAAATGTAGAGAAACAAAATCTTAAGTAGAGAAAGACTTACCGCAACCACAAGTTTGATTAGCATTAGGATTGGTAAACTGGAAACCACCTCCAATCATGGCATCGCTGTAGTCTAACATCATTCCATAAAGATATAACAGACTTTTGCGATCGCACACTATTTTAAAACCTTCATAATCAAACACATCATCATGCTCGGTTACACTATTAATGTTCTCAAAATCCATCATGTAGGACATCCCAGAACAACCTCCCTGTCTAACTCCTACCCTCAAACAGAGATCCTCATTACCCTGTTGTTGTTTTAGTTTCAAGACGTGTTCGAGAGCCTTCTGGCTCAATTGGATACCCTGATTAGAAATAGTTGATGTTGCCATAAACTGTTGATTCCTTAGCTCTTTGTTATAAATTCTATTCTACACTAAACTAAAAATCAGACCTTAATTCTCCAACACCACTTTTTTACATAGGTCTATTTATCAAACATTTTGCTCATTAACGACGATTTTGAGTTAAAATTTGAGTATAGCTTTGGAGCAATATAGCCGTAAGCAAAAAGTGAAAAAAACTAAACCTAGTCTTCATAAAAGTCCATGGTATTTCTTCATGAAGCATATCACCATGGATTCACAGACAAATAAAACTGAGTAAAAAACTTACCTTTGAAAAGTCATCCCCCTGTGAACAAAAAACCTAGCATTTATACTTAAGTAAAGTTGTTAAAATTGCTTTCATAAAATAAAAATCTCGATGAATATTAATATAATTGTAGAACAAGCCCTCGAAAGTGGTTATTTAACCCCCACCATGGAAGCAGAAGTTGGAAGATTGTGCGAAACCTCTGCAGAATTATCCAATGACGAATATTTAGCCCTAGATAAACTAATGGGGGCATTATTAACGGGGGAAATCGTGGCTATGCCCAGAAAACAATTTATTAACGTCATGGAAGAATTGGTAGTAAGTGAAGTAATCTCTCGGGTAGCCGAAATAGAAACCACCAGTAATCGTCTCCTCGATGTAGGGGATATTTCCGCCTATGCCCTCAACCGTCTTCCTCCCCTGTATGCTACCACCGAAGAAGGAGCAAGTTTTCAGCGAGATAGGGCTAAAACAGAATTAACAGCAATCATTAATAATCAAGTAGAACAAGCAATTTCATTATACCTAGAGCGCCCCAGCTTTCACCCCGAAAGACAAGCTCTCAATAAAGGCTCTCAATCTAACAATGTATTTGAGCAGGTTACAAAACTATTACAATCCCAAGCCCCTAACTACGAATCATAATTAATGATAACCGTTGCCCCTCCCCAAACCACGGAAGAAAATAAAACCCCCAAGGATACCCTTACCCTTGATGTACAGGGGATGAAGTGTGCTGGTTGCGTCAAAGCAGTGGAAAGACAAATTAACCAATATCCGGGGGTAGTTTCCGCTACGGTAAATTTAATCACCGCCGTTGCCTTGGTGGAATATCAAAAGGGAGAAATTGAGCCTAAAAATTTGGCACAAAAACTTACTTTAGGGGGTTTCCCCAGTGAGGTAAGGACAGGGGTGGATGGGCAAAATTGGCAAGAAATTAAAGAAAAACAACGGGAAATAGAGGAAAGGCTACAAATATTTCAGTTGGCTAGTGCCGTAATTCTATTAATCTTTTCTAGTATCGGTCATTTACACCATTTGGGCATTAGTTATTTACATCCCCTTACTAATATTTGGTTTCATTGGGCATTGGCTACCCTTGCTTTGATGATTCCGGGGAGGGAAATTATCTTAAATGGTTGGCAAGGTTTATGGCATCGTCAGCCTAATATGAATAGTTTAATCGGCATCGGCACGGTGTCGGCTTATCTAGCTAGTTGTGTGGCTTTAGTTTTCCCAAATCTGGGTTGGGAGTGCTTTTTTGATGAGCCTGTGATGTTGTTAGGGTTTATTTTTTTAGGTAGGGTATTGGAAAGTAGGGCAAGAAATAAAGCCTCGGAAGCACTTTCAGGATTGTTAAGTTTACGCCCCCCATGGGCAAGGATTATCGGTAAAACCGAAGATAGTCAGGATGATGGGTTAAAAATTCCTTCTAGCCAAGTGAAGCCCCAAGAGTGGGTGAGGGTATTGGAAGGGGAACAATTTCCCGTGGATGGTTGTGTGGTGAGGGGAAAAACTACGGTGGATGAGTCGATGTTGACGGGGGAATCTATTCCTGTGGGGAAGGGGGAGGGGGATTCTATTTCGGCGGGGACTATTAATTTGGGGGGCATGGTGGTGGTGGAAACTACCCAATCTGGCTCAAAAACTATCCTTAGTCAAATTATTGCCATGGTGGAGGAAGCCCAAACCAGAAAAGCCCCTGTACAAAAATTGGCGGATACGGTATCAGGGTATTTTGCCTATGGTATCATGGCGATCGCCCTTATAACTTTTAGTTTTTGGTATGGTTGGGGTACAAAAAATTGGTCATATCTAATAGGGGATTTGAATACCTCCCCCCTCATCTTAAGCCTAAAACTAGCCATTGATGTGTTGGTGATAGCCTGTCCTTGCGCCCTTGGTTTAGCTACCCCCACAGCGATTTTAGTGGGTACTGGGGCAGGGGCAAAACAAGGATTGCTTATCAAAGGGGGAGATGTGTTAGAACAAGCTCAAAACCTTGATATGATTGTGTTTGATAAAACAGGTACCCTCACCGAAGGACAGCCCCAACTCACCGACATCGTTAATTTTAGCCCCACTAATTTTTCTGATACCCAACTACTACAAATTGCCTCTAGCCTAGAAATTGCCTCCAGTCATCCCCTTGCCCAAGCCCTACTGCGGGAGGTAAAAAAGCAAAATTTAGAATTTTTGAGAGCCAGTGATATTAGTAATTATCCTAGTCGGGGTATTCAGGGTAGTGTGGATGGACAAAAAAACTTTTATTGTGGTAGTGAGTTATGGTTAGAGGAAGAGGGAATTTATTTAGATGACACCATCAAACAACAGTCTATCCAGTTACAAAACCAAGGTAAAACCGTCATTTACTTAGCCCAAGATAAAAAACCCCTTGCCCTATTTGCCCTTGCCGATACCATTCGCCCCCTCGCTTCCCAAACCATTGCCCAAATTAAAGCCATGGGGATTGATGTTATTTTACTCAGTGGGGACCAAAAAAATGTCGTCAGGGCGATCGCATCTAAACTAAGTATAAATACTTATTACGGTGAAGTACATCCCCAACAAAAAGGACAATTAATTAAAGAATTAAAAGAAAAATATCCCCATAAAACCATCGCCATGGTAGGAGATGGGGTTAACGATGCCCCCGCCATGACAGAAGCAGACTTTGCCATAGCCATGCCCCAAGGCTCAGAAATTGCCATTCAAACCGCCTCCGTGGTGCTAACCAGAAACAAACTCACCGACATTATCACCGCCATCAAACTGAGTCAAAAAACCCTCAATAAAATTAAACAAAACCTTTTCTGGGCATTAAGTTATAACCTAATTACCATACCCATTGCCGCAGGGGTACTATTGCCCACCTACAAAATATTGCTCAATCCCTCCACCGCAGGGGCATTCATGGCTTTAAGTTCCATTATTGTCGTAACCAATTCCCTACAACTCAAAAAATGGACAGTTGATGATAAATAAAGGATAATATAAATGGCTACGGATTACAGAGCGCCTCATTCTATATGATAGGTGAATGTTTGTCCTTCCCCAAACCATCTTATTGTGTGCCTATTGGCTTTAAATTATAATCAAATTGATGGTTGAATACCATCAGCAAAGTAACCCCAAGAAAAATTAGCAATGACAGCCCAACCCCATACAGTACATATATTAGTTGTAGAAGACGATAAAGGCAGAAGAGAGATATTGCTCAAAAAAAATAAATACTCCATCGGTAGAGGAAAAAATTGCGATATTGTCATTCAATCCCCCTTTGTATCTCGTCATCATGCCACTATCATGCGTATTTTTGATGAGGAAGGGTTAGCCCATTATCATATCATTGACGGCAATGGAGAAGAATCTAGTGCCAATGGCATCATCATCAACGGCAAAAAAGTTAACAATACCCAGCTAAAAACAGGGGATAAAGTGGTATTTGGGCCCCAAGTTTTTGCTATCTATCATCAATCTAGCCGAGATATATTTCCTCCCCTTCCCCCTGATGATCCTTTTGATATTACTTTAATTGATCCTGCTATGATGGGAACAGATTTTGAATCCCCTTAACTATGGATTAATTAAAACATCTCCTAAACCTAAAGGATTTTCTAAATGTAAATTATGTCCTCCTTTGATGGTAAATATTTGACCATTTACCATGGCTGCTTTTTGGGCTTCTAAATCTTGGGGACGATTAAAAGAACTATTATCACCATATACTAAAGTAATAGGTACTGTAATACTAGATAGTAATTGTAAGTATTGATTACGGGGAATACTATTAAAACCTACCCCTACCCTCGTGGCTAACATGGGAGAATAGGTAAAAGTTACTCCTCCTTCCACGGATTTTGTCATTCTTTGGGCAAGTTTGAGGGCAAAATCATCATCGATATTAGGTGCGGTTTTTTGTAGTCGTTGGGCAACTACTTCCACGGTATCGAATACGGGTAGTGGAGGCACATTCAATAGATTATTTAATTGACTACTGATATTTTCTATATCTTGATTATCTTTATTTTTTGTGGGTAAAATTGGTTCTATAAGATATAAGTTATCTATTTTTTCAGGACGCATACTAGTGTATATTCCAGTAATCATTGAACCGAAAGAATGACCTAACAAAGTAACTTTTTCTTCATTACCTAATTCATTAATTAAACAGTCCAAATCTGCCACAAAATCCAGTAAATTATAAGCACATCCCAGACTATTATGGTCAGATTTTCCATGACCTCTCATATCGGGAGCTATCACATAATAACCATTTTGGGCTAAATTTTGGGCTACTTTTTCCCATGCAAATCCTTGATCTAAAATACCGTGAACAATAAATAAAGGAGGATTATTTTCATTTCCCCAACTACAATAACAAAGATTTAAACCTCTTATTTTTAGATATTTTTCTTGGGTTTTTATAATTTTAGATTCATGGGGGAGTTGATAATCAAATTGCTCTGATAATAGTTTTGTAAGGGGATTTAATAAAATAGGTAACTGAACTTCTTTCCAATGGTTAGCTAAATTCGGGTCAATTTTTTGACGACTATTAAAATTAGGATCTCCCACGGACATGGACTGTTTATATAATCCCGTGGTCATTCTTTCCCCTTCATAGGGATTGAGTAAGGATTTATTAAACTTAATTCCTAAAAAGTTAGTGATTTTTTCCATCTCTTTTTCGGGAGACGTTACTAGATTTTCATAGTAAATAGTGAGAATTTTATTCCCATCTATTTTTTTTGCAAAATTAACGATATTTTGATTACTTTGATACCAGATACTTTCCCCAATTTCATAGGGATTTACCTCTTTTATATCTAGTAATTTGTCCATTCTCATCCGAGCAAAGGATTCTATAACCGAATATGGATGACGAACTAAATGGATATACTTGGCTTGAGAAAATATATTTTCAGCATTATAAAGAGTGCTTTTACTATTAGCGTAGGTGGGCGATTTATCAATTAAAATGCAATTTTCGCCGAGAGTCTGCAGGATTTCATACACTTGGGCAATGGTTAAATTTTCTTCAATCCACTGGTTAACTAACCCCTCGCTTTCCTCTACACTAATTTGCTTCAAATCCATGACGGTGCGAATTAACCCTTCTCCGAGGTGAGAAGATTCTAACTCTTTTTGTCTTTCCTGCATGGTGGCAAAGGGTAACAGGTGTAATTCGGGGGGAGAAACCAAGTCGGGATGCCCCGCCAACATTACCCGCAGGAGGGTTGAGCCTGAGCGCGGACTTGATAAAATAAAGGCGATAGGTTGGTGATTAGTGGGATTAAAGGTGGGTTTTTCTTCTTCTTTTTCGTTAGAGGGAGAAACTATTATTCCTTTTTGGCTAGGCGCTTTTATCTTATGGGCATTACTATCATGGCTAGTGGCAAATTCTTGGGCTAGGTATTGGGCTAGGGTGGAAATTTGGGGGCGCTCGTAAATTTCCCGAGGGTATAGCATTAATTGTAAGTCTGTTTTGAGGTGGTTAATGGCTTCCATTACCATTAATGAATCCATACCCAAATCCATGAGACTATCTTCTGGTTTGATGGTTTCCTTTTCAATGTGCAGGATAAGGGCGATCGCCCCTATGAGATAATCAATTAATAGGGTTATTCTGCCACTCCCATCAGCTTTTAGTAACTGGTTAAATAATTCAGTTTGACTATCATCTTTTTTTCCATCCTCCGTTTTTAAAGAGGAAGAAACTACCCTTTGTAAATAGGGAGACTGGGATAATTGAGGAAACTTACGGGCAACAGTATCCCAGTTAAACTTAATTACCCCTACCCCAGCATTCGCATAATTAATTACATCCCCCACCATGGCAATACCCTTTTCAGGAGGGATAGTTTCAATACCCACCGCTTTTAGACTATCTTCCGTTGCCTTCGCCATACCCACAGAAAAAGCACCCCAGTTAATACTAATAGCAGGTAAACCAAGGGATTGACGATAGGATGCAAAACTATCAAGATAACTATTCGCCATAGCATAATTACCCTGTCCGATAGATCCTACCATAGAAGCCACGGAAGAATATAAGATAAAAAAGTCAAGACTATTATCGAGGGTAAGTTGATGTAAATTATTTACCCCTATTACCTTACTTTCCATTACCCTAGTTAATTTTTCAGGGGAAAGGGTGGCTAAAATGCTATCATCCAATACCCCTGCGGTATGGATAATCCCCTTTAAAGGAGGAAAAGACTTGTTACTTCCATGGAATATGTTTCTTAAAGATTCTTTGTTAGTTACATCCCCTTGTTTTACCATCACATTAATTCCCTCTTCTTCCCATTGATTAATTTTTTGAGAAATAGAAGAAGAAGGTTGACTACGGGAGACAAGAATTAAATTTTTTGCCCCCTGACTAATTAAATAGTTAGCGGTTTCTAACCCTAAAGCGCCTAATCCTCCAGTGATGAGATAACTACCAGAAGATTTGATACTAACTGTTTTGCTTTCCCCAAAGTTATCAGCGGTTTTATGTTGTAAACGACAATAATAAACAGACTTATCTCTAATTGCCGCCATGGTTTCATCTAACTTATCATTAACGAGGTAGGTAAGAAGAGAAAGAGAAACCCCTTGATTATCCATATCAATCATACCCCCCCAATACTCACTATGTTCGAGGGCAATAACTTTTCCTAATCCCCAGATACTGCCACCATAGGGATTTACTTTTTCTTGGGGCATAACCCATTGACTATTTTGGGTAATTAACCACAGTTTAACTTGATGATTACTATTAACTAAACTTTGAATCAGATAGATAACGGGTAAACAGTCTAAATAATTGTTGCTAGTTAGCTGATTAATATGATTTAAGTCATCATCTTCATTAATTGCCCAACCATAGATAATTTTTTCTACCCTATTATCAAGACTATCTAATAATAACTGGTAGTCTTTTTTCTTTTCGGGATTAATATAATAGGTGTTTTCTTCCTGACGGTAACTTTCCCCTTTATAAACTAAATAAACTTGACTACCTTGGGAAGTTAATTCTTTTGCCCATGTTTCTCCTACTTTTTTTTCATCCACAAAGATTAAGTAGCCATTAGAGAGACTCTTTGGCAAAGATTTTTCTGGATTGTTGAGGAAGGTAGAAGAATCTTTTTCCCATGCTACTTCGTATAACCACTGTTTACCATCATCAACGGTATTTTCTAAACTATCTCCATGCCAGTATCTTTGATGTTGCCAAGGATAGTTGGGTAAAGAAACCCTTTCTAAAGAGGGATAGTCTTGATGGAAACCATCCCAGTCAATTTTTAATCCTTGCTGGTAAAGAATACCTAGGGAGTTAAGTAAATTTTCCCAGTCTGATTCTCCTTTGCGTAAACTAGGCAACCAAAGACAATCATCCGATTCAGTTTTGTTTTCTACTATCATCCTCGCCATACCCAAGAGAGTCGGCTTACTACCGATTTCTAAAAAGATTTGGTAGTTTTGTTGTTGTAAATACTCTACACTTTGGGCAAAGTTGACAGGATGACTGATATGTTTTACCCAATAGTCTGGGGAGGCGATTTCTTCACCGATGGTTTTTCCTGTGATGTTGGAAATGATTTCCCCTTGGGGTGAATTATAGGTAATTTCTTGGGCTATTTTGTCAAAGTCTGCCAAGATGGGTTGCATTAATCGGGAGTGGAAACCATGGGAGACTTTTAGGTGACGACATTTTACTTTACTCCCTTTGGCAGTAGTCTGTAGTTGTTGTAAGTCTTCTTTTTTGCCCGATACCACAATGTTACTATCACTGTTTATGGCGGCGATGTCGAGGGGTAATCCTGTCTGAGTAATTAGTTTTTGGGCGGTATCTAGGTTGGTAAATAGACATACCATGCCCCCATCGAGGGGAAGTTGTTGCATGAGTTTACCACGGTGGGCAATTAATTTGAGGGCATCTTCTAAACTGAAGACTCCTGCAAGGGTAGCGGCAACGTATTCTCCCACACTATGCCCCATCATTACCGATGGTTTGATTCCCCAAGATAGCCATAGTTGGGCAAGGGCATATTCGATGACGAAAATGGCGGGTTGGGTATAGATGGTTTGATGGAGGGTTTCTTTTTCCTCGGGGTTAAAAATAATTTCGGTGAGGGGTTTTTCTAAGTATTGACTCAGAATCTCACTACAGTAGTTAACGGTGTCTTGGAAGAGGGGGGCAGTTTGATATAATTCTTTGCCCATATTACAATATTGTGAACCTTGCCCTGTGAATAGGAAGGCTATCTGATTGTTATTAATCTGGTTATTTTGATTAATGGTTAGGGTAGCAAGTTTTTCTACTAATTCTGTTTTGTCTTTTGCCCCAATGGCTAGACGATGGTTAAAGTGCGATCGCCCTTGGTTTGTGCTATAACATATATGACTAACATCATCCCCTTGTGCCTTGGTAAGATAATCTTGATAACGATTCACTACATCTTGAAGGGCTTTTTCTGTGGTGGCACTAAGGGTTAAAAGATGATAGGGGCGTTGTATCTCTTCTTTTACCTTAACTTCTTCTTCTGTAATGTTAACAGAGGAATCCATCATATCTCCCACTATAACATGGGCGTTTGTTCCCCCAAAACCAAAGGAACTTACCCCCGCAAAACGAGGCTGACTAGATTTTTTCCATTCGACGGATTTAGTGGCAATCTGCAGACGACTTTTGTTTAAATTGATATAGGGGTTTAATTTTTTAAAGTTAACAATGGGGGGTATCTCTTCATGGTTTAACATCAAGACAGTTTTAATTAACCCCGCAATTCCTGCGGCGGCTTCTAAATGCCCGATGTTTGTTTTCGCACTACCTAACCAACAGATAGGATAATCTTTTCCTCTTGTTTCCTTCTCCATAGAAGAATCATCGACAATAACAGAAGATTCTTTTTGCACACCATTAGAGGAAGTCTTTTCCTCTTTACCATTAACCACACCATCTGAGGAAGTCTTTTCCTCATTTTCATCCATAACGAAGGAAGAATTAACAGTCTTTTGCCCATCAAAAGGTAACAAACCAGCCAAGGAATTCACCTCAATAGGATCTCCTAAAGGTGTTCCAGTGCCGTGAGCTTCGATATAATTAATTTTATCAGGGGTAATAGACGCATTTTTCCATGCCGATTGAATTACCCTCTGTTGCGCTTTACCCGAAGGCGCTGTTAAACCATTACTACGCCCATCTTGATTAATGGCGCTACCGTGAATTACTGCCAAAACCTTGTCGCCATCTGCCAAGGCTTTACTCAGGGGTTTAAGGATAACTACCCCACAACCTTCCCCTCGCCCATAACCATCAGCATCTTCCGAGAAGGTTTTACACTTCCCATCCTCCGCCATCATCCCCGCTTTTTGGAAAGTTTCTGTCAATTCAGGGGCAAGAATTAGGTTAACTCCGCCCACGATGGCACAGTCACACTCACCACTTTTAAGACTATTTACCGCTAAGTGTACCGCAACCAAGGAGGATGAACAAGCGGTATCCACACTCAGAGAGGGCCCAGTTAAATTAAAATTATAGGATATACGGTTAGAGGCGATCGCACTGGAATTTCCTGTACCAGAATAAACATTAACATTCCAACCATGCTTCATCTGCAACTGGGCATAATCTTGGCTACTAATACCCATAAATACCCCCGTGGCACTACCTGACAATTTTTCTGTCGTCAAATGGGCATTTTCCAGCGCTTCATAGGTTACTTCCAATAATAAACGCTGTTGAGGGTCAATATTTATCGCCTCTCGGGTAGAAATGCCGAAAAACTGGGGATCAAATTGGTCATAATCTTTTATATATCCCCCAAAAGTATCGATGTTCGGGCGCAGATAAGTTTTACTAATACTATTTTCTTTTTTTGATAACAATTCCCAATATTTATCTAAGCTATCCGCTTCAGGAAAACGGCAAGCCATGGCAACAATGGCAATTTGTTCTATATTTTTATCGTTTTTATCTTCAATTTCTAGGTCTAAAATTCCGTCATTTTTTAGTTCAGATAAATAAAAAGATAAGCTAACAATATTGGGATAATCATATGCTAAAGTCGGAGATAATTTACATTCCAAATAATCTTCTAAATCAGCGGTAAGTTGCACAGCTTGGACGGAATCGAGTCCATAATTGATGAAAGGTTGCTCAATATCGATAACACTAGGACTTACTTGTAGGCGATTTGCAAGGTTGTTTTTCAACCATTGCTGTATTTTTAGAGTGTTTTTATTAATATTTTTATTATTAATAGAAATAGTCTTTTTTATTCTGTTTATATTTTTTGTATAACTTGTTTTTTGACGATTATATATGTTATCTAAATTCCACTGGGCAACTATCGGTAAATTACCTTCTAAAAATTCTTTGCGACAAGCATAACGAGCAATTTTACCACTAGAGGTTTTCGGAATACTACCAGTACGAATTAAAACAATGGAATAAACCTGTAATTCATGATTTTCAGCAATAACTTTGCGAACAGCATCAAAAATTTCCCGTTGTAAATTATCGTCTTGTTTTAACTTTTGTAAAAAAGTTCTTTTAACCTCAAAAATTACGATCAAATGTTCATCATTATCCTTCTCAATGGCAAAACTCGCACCGCTTTCAGAATTAATAGCTTCATGAATATTCCCCACACTTTCTTCTATATCTTGGGGATAATGATTTCTACCCCTAATAATAATTAAATCCTTTAATCTTCCTGTAACAAATAACTCTCCATCATTAACAAAACCTAAATCCCCAGTGCGCAAAAAGCCCTTTTTTTTTCCGTTTGCGGTACTAGCTTGAAAAGTTTTTTTAGTTAATTCTTTCTTTAACCAATAACCTTGCGCAACACTTTCCCCTTTTACCCAAATTTCTCCTACCTTGTTGTTAGGGCATTCTACTAGAGTATCAGGATTAACTATTTGTACTTCTAACTGAGAAGATATATGTCCGCTACTAACTACTTTTTGTATATCAGCGGTATCTTCTGGATTAAATATAATTTCATTTTCTTGTAACTTTGTAGCAGAAATATTTTTTATGGTGGGAGAGTTATCGGGATTTCCTCCAGAAACAATAAGAGTAGTTTCCGCCATGCCGTAGCAAGGGTAAAAAGATTTTTCTTTAAAGCCACAATCAGCAAAATATCGGCTAAATTTAGTAATAGTTTCTGCCCTAACAGGTTCAGCACCACTAAACGCTAATTGCCAATGGCTTAAGTCTAAATCCTCTTTTTGTTTTTCACTAATGGAATTAACGCACATTTCATAGGCAAAATTGGGGCCTCCTGCAGTGGTTACCTTATATTTACTGATAGCCCTCAACCAACGGATGGGACGTTGTAAAAAAGTGACGGGAGGTAACATAATGGTGTGAAAACGAGAGTAAATGGGTTGTAAAATACCCCCAATCAAGCCCATATCATGGTAGGGGGGAAGCCAAAATGAACCTATACAATGTTCATCATTATGAAAATAATCTTTGATTAATTGGGAGTTATGGATTAAGTTACCATGACTGACAATAACTCCTTTTGGTGTACCTGTAGAACCGCTGGTGTATTGTAAAAAGGCGGTTTCTTCTGATTTAATTTGTTCTGTTTGCCAATCTTGCGCTATGGAGGGGGAGATGTCGTCGGTGGTGAGGCAGGTTATATCATTATTTTTGGTTAATTTCTGCTCAATTTTTTCTTTCAGAGATTGGGTAGTAAGGGCAAATAATGCCCCTGCATCCTTAATAATAGCAGACAGACGGGTATAGGAACGATTGGCCCGGGGAGGATAAGCTGGGGTGGCGATTACCCCTGCATAAAGGCAACCGAGGAAGGCTGTGACGAATTCGAGACCTGGTTGATATAATAATAATGCTCTTTCCCCTTTGGCTTTTCTGCTTTGGAGTTTATGGGCGATCGCCCTTGCTTGTTGATCTAATTGATGATAGGTTAGATAATCAGACTCGTTTTCACCATCCCCTAAGAAAGTGAAGATAATTTGATCTGGGTGCGAGATTGCACGCTCTTGGAGAAGACTGACGAAACTAGAGTATCTAACGTATCCCATGTATATCGAATCAACCTGATTATTAAGTGTTTTTATAATTATGAAACAATCTTTAACAATTCACAATCATGAATTTTTAGATCATACCATATTCACAATTGATAATTAAGAATTGATAATTGATAATTAATTTTGTATTTAGTTGTTATTTTTTTCCTGACTTTTTTGCCCTTAACTCTCTACCTACAAAAAATTAAGACAAAAAAAGGAGAGCATCCACTCTCCTCTCAATTTTATGGGCAATTTATTTAAACGATTAATGAAACGGATGCTAGAATTACATCAACCCTAATTGGGAGAGGATTCCTTGACCAGTTAATAATTCGGTTAAGATACCGATTACGAATCCTAACATTGCTAGACGACCGTTTAAGTTTTCAGCAGAACTGGTGAAACCAAATTTTCCTTTATCTTCCATGATGTATCTCCTGTATATCTTTTATTGCAGTCTTAGTCAACTACTTGATATTTAATTTAACATAGATATTCAAAGTTAGCAACATTTTGTTACATTTTTCTAGAAAATAATCTGAAAACGAGGATATGAAAGGGATAGGGAGATTGAAAAAATAATTAACCATTAACCATTTTCCTGCCTACGGTTTTTTGGTTCATCATTCACTCTCCATCACCAATAGTTTCACTGTTTATGAAATAATGGCATTAAACAGTTTTAAAAAAATAATTAGTAATTATGAAACTTAATTGGTGGCAACGCATAACAAAAATGATTGTTGCAACGATATTAATATTTACAATGGCGATCGCCTTTACCCCCACAAAGATGCAAAATGCCCACGCATATTTAGCACAGGGAGATGCAATTACCGATCCAGAGGCAATCCTAAGATATGCCCTACCCATTGATAACAAAGACATAAGAGAAGTTCAAAGTAACATCGAGAAAATCGAAAGAGATTTAAGATCAAAACGTTGGAAAAGAGTAGAAAAAGAGGTTAGAAATGCAGCGTTTGCCCTTCGACTCCACGGAGACGACATTGCCCAGGATGTCCCTTCAGAATTTTCTGAGCGAGGAAGAGAATTAGTAGATAACATTATCCAAGATGTAGAAGCCCTACAAGAATTGGTAGCAGGGCAAAAAAGAGACGATATTCTCGCCACAAGGGAAAGAATTCTTGCCAATGTGACGGAAATAGAAGAAGCCATGGTGAGGGAATATCCCTTTGAAGTACCCCAAGAATATGCCAACTTACCCCAGTTAAAAGGAAGAGCCAAAGTAAAAATTACTACCACCCAAGGGGAATTAGTAGTAATGGTCGATGGTTATAGCGCCCCTGTGACAGGAGGTAACTTTGTGGATTTGGTACAAAGAAAATTCTATGATGGTCTTCCCTTCATTCGTGCTGAAGACTTCTACGTAATTCAAACAGGAGATCCAGAAGGCAAAGATGTGGGCTTCATCGATCCTAAAACAAACCAATACCGCTCCATTCCCCTCGAAATTTTGGTTAAGGGTGAATCTGAGCCTATTTACGGCTTTACCACCGAAGATGTGGGAATGTACCTAGCCGAACCCGTACTACCCTTTAACGCCTACGGTGCTGTGGCTTTAGCCCGTCCTAGTAGTGATCCTAACGGTGGCTCATCCCAGTTTTTCTTCTTCAAGTTTGATACGGAAGTAACTCCCCCCGGTTATAACTTAATGGATGGAAGATTTGCGGTGTTTGCTTATGCCATCGAAGGGGCTGAAGTTTTAGAAAAACTTACCCCAGAAGATAAGATTATTTCTGCTGAAGTGATAGAGGGCGCTGAAAATCTAATTCAACCTCAAGCATAGAAAAATTCGGTATTGGGTTTGACATAAATTATTATTGTTAACAACAATAGAGTTTCTGATGGTGGGCAATGCCCACCCTACTACACCAGTGAAGGTTTAAGGTAAGGTATCCGAAGGCAAGGGGTTTAAACCCCTTGTTAAGAATTCATAAAAAATTTATGTTCATTATCAACTATCAATTCTCCATTATCAATTGACTACCCTACCTTAAACTGAGAAACGTTAGACTCTAACTCTTGGGCCACCTCAAGTAATTGACGGAAAGAATCAGAGAGCTTGGTTACAGATACCGTGGTTTTTTGGGCAACCCTTGCCACGTCAGTCATTTTAATCCCTACATTTTCCGAGTTTTCCGACTGTTCAAAGGCCGCCTCGGCGATCGCCTCTACTAATTCATTAATCTGAGAAGTCGCTGCGGTAATCTGGTTCAAACTTTGACGGGTTTCTTCTACAAGTTTACTTCCTTCTACCACCTGCTCGTTACCCTGTTCCATGGCTGTTACCACGATTTTGGTTTCCGAGAGAATGTCCGTAACTAGCTTATCGATGTCCGCCGTTGCCGAAGCCGACTGACTAGCCAAAGTCCTGACCTCCTCCGCAATCACCGCAAATCCTGTTCCTTGCTCCCCTGCCCGGGCTGCCTCGATGGAGGCTTTAAGAGCCAAAAGGTGGGTTTGAGCGGCAAAACGACCAATTAGAGCGACCACGTTAGAAATATTTTGGGTAGTATCTCCCAACCTTTTCATCTGTTTTGTGGCTTGTTGCACCGTAGTCCGAATTTCCATAATGGATTTTACCGTACGGTTCATGGCTACCTCTCCATTTTCCACACTTTCTTGCGCCCTTTGTAGCACTTCCTCCGCTTGTTCCGCATTTTCTGCCACTAGGGTACTAGAGTTACTCATGGCTTGAATGGTTTGGAGTGCTTGGGTGATGTTTAACACCTGCTCTTTAATTTCCGCCTGTAAAACATTAATGTCATTTTCATTAACGGTGGTGGTTTTGGTTACGGAGGTGGCGGCGGTTTGTACCTGAGATACAATTTTCCGCAAACTCTCGATGGTGGCGTTGTAGGAATCGGCGATGGTACCGATTTCGTCTTCGGTTACGGTAGCTCGAATGGTCAAATCACCATCAGAAACTGGATCTACCTGCATCAAAAGATCCAACGCTCGTTTTTGTAATAGTTCTTTTGCGTTCCTTTGTTCTTTTTCTGATACTTGTTGAGCTTCTAGGAGATTCACCCTTTCTAACCCCAATCCTACTTGGGTGGATAGTTGGCTAAACAGTTCTATTTCTCCAGACTCCCAATCACGGGGGCCAGAACACTGGTGACAGATTAATAATCCCAATAGTTTTTGATCTACGATAATGGGGGATACTAGGTTAGCAATGACCCCAAAAGGTTTTAGCTGTTGTAAGTGACATTCCGTTAAACCTGCTTTATAGATGTTAGGGGTGGCTTGGACTCGACCTTGTAAATATTTATCCACATAGCGATCTGCAAAACAGGGATCGGCTATGACAGCTCCAATGGCTTTGGGAAATTCTTCGTTTACCGACTCGGCGATAATAGTTCCCTGCCAGTTTTCGTCAAATTCATAAACTATGGTGCGATCGCACCTTAAAGCATAACGAACATCGGAAACCACTTGATTTAATAACTCTTCTCGGTTGGTTTTAGCAGCAATGGCGAGGGTAATTTCTTTAAGTTGTTCTGCACTACGGGCCGCAATCATCTGGGATTTGAGTAACCCTACCCTATCTAAAATCACCCCAAAACGTAGGGCAATTTGACTCATAAAGCTGATTTCTTTTTCTCCCCAAGTATGCTGTTTTTGGCAATGGTGAGCGATAAACAAGGCAAAAAGTTTTCCTTGACTGATGATGGGTACGACCAAATTAGATTTGATCTGTAGTCGGTACATGAGGGCTTCATGTTCGGGGGCAAATCCAGCACTATAAACATCGGTGGTGGGTACGATACGACCGTTGATATAGGCTTGTCTGAGTTCGAGGGGAATAC
Organism: Cyanobacterium sp.; assembly: GCF_054166785.1. NCBI lineage: Bacteria > Bacillati > Cyanobacteriota > Cyanophyceae > Chroococcales > Geminocystaceae > Cyanobacterium > Cyanobacterium sp. The sequence continues at coordinate 12,473 of NZ_JBSZCP010000053.1, read as the reverse complement.
AGGGATCGTTAATTTCTTCTTCCAAGGCACTAGAAAATCTGGGATCCCCCGCTTCATTGGAAATGTAACCACTCCAATCGGGTTTAAAACGATAGATAACGAGGCGATCAACTTTGAGAATTTTTTTAGCTTTTCTCAATGCCTTATCAAACACTTGGTTTACATCGTTTTCGTCAAGGGTACGAGAGCCTGTAATCTCTTGGAGCAAAACCCCTTTTTCGTTATCTAGTAATAATGTACCTTCGTTTTGGGCGATATTAGCCGCCAGTTCATTAAAGGTTCGAGCCAGTTTACCGATTTCGTCATCCCCTAATATTTGGGCTTGGGTATCATAGTCCCCGGCCATAAATTTTTCGGTGGTCCCTTGGAGTGCTTCTACCCTCTGGGCGATGGCTTTGCCAAGAATAACAATTAATAAAAGACTGAATAATATTACCCCGATAGCCACCTGAATCTGGAAAGTAACACTGTTCCTTAAAATAGAGTTCAAATCCCTTTCAGGAGTACCACGAACGATGATACCCACGGAATCTCCTAAGCTATTTTTGATCACTTCGGCGGTAACGGTGTGGATTTCTCCTTCGATGGCAACACGATCAGATGCAATGGCATCGGAATTTAAAAGGGCTTGTTCGAGAACTTCGTTGCTATCTAAGACAACATCTCTTTCGGCTGTCTCATCTTGTCCAAGGGAAGAAGTTGCCCGACGAAATTCATTGTCATCTAAAAGTTTATAAATGGCGGCATAACCCCCATCGAATAGATCAACGGTATTTTCAACGATGGTATATTTTCCGTTAACCACATCCCCTGATACCAGTACCCCCACCACCTGTTGACTGTTGGGGGCAAATACGGGGGTAAAGGTATAACGGATTAAGGCGGGGCTGTTGGGTTCAAATAGTCCTAGGTTGGGGGGATTTTCTCTTTCTAAGTCTTCCCATGGTACTAATTCACTGATTCTAATTTGTTCGGGGTTTTCAATGACTCTTGTTACTAAGCCGTTGGGGTCAAATAGTTCCCCCGTGCGATCGTTGTTGGCATTAACGATAATGCGGCGATCTAAACCCACGAGGGTCGCATATTCAATGTCACGAGCGGTAATTTCATTGGCAAGGATTTGGCGAATGGTGGCTTTATCCTCTGGGGTAATGGCACTACCTGCGATCGCCCCTTCAATAACTGCGGTGTTATCGGACTGACCCCGAAAACCAAAACCCATCTGATTAATTTTAATACCATACTGAACCTTGGATGATTCTAGCTCCGAGATAGACTGGTTTACTAACTGAGCTCGTCCCCCTGTAATAATCTGGGTTACACTGACTCCCACCAAAGAGGAGATCGCCACGGTTTGCGCACTTAATAATACTAATAACTGTTTTCGGCGCAAAGGAAGATCATAAAACCACTGTACCAAAGGAGAAGATTGTTTTTTAACAGTCTTAACCCTCTTAGGGGATTCAGAGGGAACATCAATTACTAAACGAGTTTGATTGTTCTGAATATTCGGCGTAAAATTATCGACGTTAAGTTGGGGTTTTTGGGGTGTTTGAGTCATGATTAATAGGAGATAACTGGATAAAAAAAGAGAAGAAAAAGGGAGAAAAAATTTCCCCCCACTAAGCCATTAGTCAACCTTGAACTTACTAACACTCATTTGTAAGTTTTCCGATACCCTAAGCAGTTTACGGAATTTACGGGATACATCATCCACCGCCGTAGAGGTATCCGAGGCAATGGAAGCCACATCCGCCATGGTTTCTGTAATTTCCTCCGAGGTTTGAGATTGTTCTGCCGCCGCCGCTGCGATCGCCGTTACCAACTGGTTAATCTGAGCCGAAGCCGCCGTAATCTGAGTCAAGGAAGAACGAGTTTCCTCCACCAACCTTGTACCCTCTACCACCTGCTCCGTACCAGTTTCCATCGCTTTTACCACCTCATTGGTTTCCTGCTGAATTTCCGCTACCACCTTCTCAATGTCCGCCGTCGCTTCTGCCGACTGACGAGCCAAAGAACGTACCTCTTCCGCTACCACCGCAAATCCTCGTCCTTCTTCCCCTGCATGGGCTGCCTCAATGGAAGCATTCAACGCCAACAGGTTCGTTTGATCCGCAAAACTACTAATTAGGTTCACAACCTTAGAAATTTTCTGGGTCGATTCCCCTAATCGTTTTACTTTCTTAGCGGTTTCTGCCACGGTTTCTCGGATAGCAAGAATACCATCTACCGTACGATTCATCGCCATTTCCCCTTCCTCTACACTGCGGTTAGACTGTTGTACCGCCTGTTCTGCCTGTTCTGCACTATCTAGTACCAAACGAGCCGACATAGAGAAAGATTGGATTCGTTCTAGGGCGGTGTTAATATCATCGGACTGACGCACAATTTCCGTGGCGAGGTTACTAATAAACTCCTCTTGCTCCGTCACAATTTCCGTAACCGCCTCAGATCCTCCCTGTACTTGAGTTACCAGTTTTCTCAAACTCTCGATGGTAGCATTATAGGAATCGGCAATGGTACCAATTTCATCCTCTGTTACCGTCGCCCTAATGGTCAAATCCCCCTGAGAAACGGGATCCACCTGCATTAACAACTCTAACGCCCGTTGTTGGATGGTTTCTTTTTGTTGTCTTTGGGTACTCTCTGCCAATTTTTGACGCTCCAAAAGTTGCACCCTTTCAAGGGCAGGACCTATCTGAGTCGCTAACTGAGAAATAAAGCTAGACTCGGACTCCGTCCAATTTCTGGGGGCAGAACATTGATGAGCAATCAATAACCCCAATAATTCCCCTTCCACAACGATGGGAGTAACCAGATTAGCTTTCACCTCAAAAGGCTCTAACTGTTCGATATGACATTTAGTTAATCCTGCGGTATAAATGTTGGGGGTAGCTTGAACCCTGCCTTGTTTATATTTATCCACATATTTATCAGCAAAACAAGGATCTTTGATCATCGCGCCCAAAGCCTTAGGAAATCCAGGTTCAACGGACTCAGCGATAACTGTACCCTTCCAATCCTCATCAAAGGTATAAATAATGACTCGATCTGCCCTCAATGCCTCCCGAGTGGCAGCCGAAGCCACATCAAAAACCTTATCCTTGGTTAAAGATTCTGCAATTTTGAAACTAATATCTTTTAGCTTCATGGAAAGGAAGCTATCTAACTGTTGATTTTCTAGTAGCATTACCCTCTCTAGGGCAGGTCCTACTTGGGTGGCAGTTTGAGTTAAAAAGTCAATTTCATAGGAGCGCCAGTTTCTGGGGGCAGAACACTGATGGGCAATCAGTAGTCCTAATAATTTACCTCCCACAACAATCGGGGCAACGAGGTTGGCTTTGACAGCAAAGGGTTCTAATTGTTTTAGGTGACAATCGGTGAGTCCTGCTTTATAAATATCATTGGTGGCTTGAACCCTACCACTGAGGTATTTGTCAATGTATTTTTCTTCAAAACAAGGGTCATGGATTCTTGCCCCAAAAGCTGCGGGGTATTGAGGATTGACCGATTCTGATACAATAGTTCCTGCCCAGGTTTCATCGAAACTATAAACCACAACCCTATCGGCAGCTAGGGCTTTACGAATTTCACTCACGGCAATGGAAAATACTTCGTTCACCTCGAAGGCTTTAGTCATTTCAAAGGTGATGTTTTTGAGAAGGTTGGACTGATTCGCAAAAATCTGTTGGTCTTGAATTAATTCCCTTAGTTGGGAGGTCATTTCGTTGAAGTTTTCCGCTAAAACGCCTATTTCGTCTTCACTGCGCACAGGAATTTCTTGATTTAAATCTCCTTCCCCAATTTGTTTTACGGCATCGGAAATTTCTTTGATGGGGCTAGTGGCTTTTTTCGCAAGATATAAGGAAGCAAGACTTACCCCTGCCCCTGTGATTACTACCCCCGCAAATAACCAACCTAGTAGGGCGCTTTTATGGGCGAAGGCGGTGCGACTGTCGAGGGTAACAAGGGTTTTCCACACCTGCTCTTGTTGTTGCCAAGTTTCAAAACCAACTAGAACTTCTTGCCCGTTTCTCACACCATCGATAACCGAGATATTAGCAAGGGCTTCGGAGTCGGTGAGGACGGTTTGGGCTTGGGGTATTACATTGCCGAGGGGTTGTCCTACGGTGGTTAAGTCTTCGGAAAATACAATATTATTTTCTTGGTCAACGATAAAGAATTCTTGCCCACTTTCAGCGATATAGCTAAATTTTTCTTTAATATTGTCAACGGAGATACCCCCTACTACTACCCCCGATATTTGATTGGCTTGGTCAAAAATGGGAGAGGCGATGAGGATATAATTCTGACCGTCAATTTCTTTTATCTGACTAATATTGCCCTGTTGACTGGTGAGAATCTGTTCGAAGTAGGATTCGGTAAACTGATTAGGTAAATTAACTTGTCCACTGGTGATGCGGGATGTGCCGTTTAGTTCAAGGACGTTAACAAAGCTATAGTCAGGATAGATTTCGAGATAACGGTTTAAATATGCTTGTTTATCGGCATCGGTGACGGGTACGCCCCTTAATTCTTGAACGGTTAGTACGTCTGATTCACTAATACTTCTAATGTTGTCGTAGCGATTGGCTAGGTATGTTTGAATTTCTCGGCTCACACTTTGAGCGCTTTGTTGGATTTGGTTATCAATTTGGTTTCTAAATTGACTATTGGTAGAAACATAACCCACTGTTCCTACTACGATAGATGGTATGACTCCCATTAAAATGGCAGTGATGGTCGCTTTATTTTTTAGGTTTTGCTTGTACCACCAGTTTGCTAAACCATTTCCTGATTTGGTGATAACTGTATTTGATGGTTTGGTTTCTGGGGATTGATCACCGTTGTTAAGATTATTAGGAAAGTTTTCATCTGGGGAGGAATGAGTTGGTTTAGGGGTAATCTGAGTCATTTAATCTGCCTCTTGTTCTGCTCTTGGAATATATATATTTTTACTTATTAATTCTGTGATGATTAATAAGATTGGGGAATACCTTTACAGTTACTATTATGAGCTATTATTTTCACATTGTGACAATATTTATATGCTGTTCGTCAATTAATTTACTTTTTTGTCGTCAAAATTCTAGTTGAGCTAACCTTGCTTGTAGCATACTGGGAAATAATCGATAGTATCTTTGATTGAGAGGGGAGGGATGGGGTAATGGTGAAATGAGGGTTTTTTTCTCACAAATATTTCCTTGGTCATCTGGGGCGCTAAGATTTACTTCGATGCTTTTTTGATAGCGATGGTCTTTATCTTCCCAAAATTGATTAAACTTTTCTTTGTCGGTGTAGGGTTGAAACCATTTAAAGGCTTCTGTGCCGAGGGTGATAATATGATTTCCTTGCCAGTGGATGGTTAATAGTTGTTCGATGAAGGGGCGAAATCTTCTTTTTACACGTACTCCATAGGCTTTGTTTTCTGGGGGTTTATAGGGTACTGTGTTAGTTAATAAAAGGCGATCGCACACAGCCATTAATTTATCCCTATCATTGGTATTTTCTTTATATATGGCACGATAAAAACCTTGGCGAACTAATGTACCAGAAGCACCGATCAATGGTTGTCCTGCCATGACTTCATCACGCCCTAAATCTCGCCCGAAAAAGCAAACGTTACTTTTTAGGTTGCCATAGTAAAGAATGGGTTTAGTAGGATCTTTTTTTGCAGATTCATATACAGGTACATCTAGTGGAAAATCAGCACTTTGGGCTTCTGTTTGAATGGCGTTGATTAGTTCTTCCAAATTTGACATGGGGGATTAGTTGATAATTGATAATTGATAATGGATAATGGATAATTACCTTAATTAGAAAAAGTATCGCTAATACTTAAGGTAAAAAAATAGAAAATCTAAACTTAAAACAAGAGTTATTCCTGTGCTTTGATGGTTTCTGGGGATCTTGATGAGGGAAAATTAAGCCATGGTAGGAAATTTTGGAATAGAGGCAATTAACTTTTTGGTGTAATCCCGTTGAGGATGGTTGATAATCTGTTCCGTGGTGGCAATTTCCTCTATTTTACCCCTATTCATGACCATGATGCGATCGCTCATAAACTTAACCACACTCAAATCATGGGAAATAAAAATATAGGTTAAACCAAAATCCCGTTGTAACTCCTTAAGTAAATTAAGCACTTGGGCTTGAATAGAAACATCCAAAGCCGACACCGACTCATCACAGATAATTAACTGAGGATTAAGAGCTAGAGCCTTTGCAATACATACCCTTTGCCTTTGCCCCCCCGACAACTCATGGGGATAACGATTAAACCAATCAGGGGACAATCCCACCCTTTCGAGTAAATAGGCAACCCTTTCTTTACGTTTACGACTATTTCCCCCCATTTTATGGATTTCCATGGGTTCGATAATGGTTTTACCGATGCTCATGCGAGGGTTAAGGGAATTGTATGGATTTTGGAAAACAATTTGCAATTCTCGGCGCAACTTGCGTAAACGAGGATCATTTTTTTTATACTTTGCTAAATCTTGCCCCAAAAACTCTATTTTCCCCGATATGGGATTGATTAACCGTAACAAAGTTCTTGCCAAAGTGGACTTCCCACAACCAGACTCCCCCACCAAACCCAGAGTTTCTCCCCCAAAAACTTGAAAGCTAACATCATCCACCGCCCAAAAATAATCCGCTGGTTTGATGCCCCAAGAGAAAATACCGGGTTTACGAAAACCAACAATTAAATTTTCCACCGCAATCAGGGGTTGATCTAATTTCACTTTTTTTGGAGGTAAATCGACTGGGGGAATTTCTCCATCATTTTCCATCAAAGAGGCTACGGTGGGTAAATAATCTCGATCCTCATCTAAGCGAGGACGACAGGCGAGTAAACCTTTTGTATAGGGGCTTTGGGGGTTTAACAAAACTTCTTGGGCTTTGCCATATTCTAAAATTTTACCCTGATACATTACCGCCAAAGAATCAGCAATATTTGCCACCACCGATAAGTCATGGGTGATAAAGATTACCGACATCTGACGGCTTCGGGCTAATTCTTTCAAAAGTTCTAAAATGGTAGCCTGTACAGTGACATCAAGGGCTGTAGTGGGTTCATCGGCGATGAGGAGACGAGGGTTACAGGAGATGGCCATGGCAATCATCACCCTTTGGAGTTGTCCTCCACTCATTTCGTGGGGGTAGCGTTTAAGAATTTCTCTTTTTCTGTCGTTTATATATTGAGTTATTTCTTTGTCGCTTGGGTTGGGGCTTTGGGTTTCTTTGTAAAAGTCTTGGGTAAGGGTGTCGTCATCGGCTAATAGTTTGACTTCCTGTAAAACGGCGATCGCCTGTCGTCGGGCTTCACTTTCGGATATTTGTTGATGTTGTAAAATGGCTTCGGTAATCTGAAAACCGATATTATACAAGGGATTTAGGGAACTCATGGGTTCTTGGAAAATCATGGCAATTTCGCCCCCTCGATATTTTCTTCTTTCTTCTTCGGTCAGGTTTTCTAAGTCTATGGGAGATGATTCGGGATCGTCTTGATACCAGATTTCACCATGGGATACCTTACCGTTACTAGGGATTAAACCCATAAGGGCTAGGGATGTGACGGATTTTCCTGAGCCTGATTCCCCGACAATACCGAGGGTTTTTCCTGCTTCTAGGTCAAAGTTTATTTTATCAACGGCGATGGAGGGTTTATTATCATCGTCAAAAAATGTTACTTCTAGTTCTTTTACGTTTAATATTTTCATCACATCCCTTGTTTTTGTTAGTGTAAAAAATAATCTTGCCCACTGTGTAGTAAATTATATATTCAATGAATTGAGCTAAGACTGAATTTTTTAGGTATTTTTTCCTTTTTCCATAGTTTACTCTCATTTTCCCATGGGAAATAACCCCTAATCATCGGAAATAATGCTGAGACTTACGGTTTGCCCATCTTCGAGGGGTTGACTACTTCTCACAATTAAACGATCTGATTCTGTTAAACCTTGGGTGACTTCGATTCTACCATTACGGTTTTCCCCGATGGTTATGGCACGAGCTATCACGGAAGGTTCGTCATTACTCTGATCGAGGACAAATACGGTTTGGTTACTGGAGTCGTTCTGGTCGTTATTACCGATGTTGAGGGCGTTTTGGGGAATAATAATGGGGGGAGTGCGGGTATCTGCAAGGGTTACTCTGGCTAATAAACCACCGTTAATGGATTGGTTGTTGGTGTCGAGGGTTATTTCTAGGGGAATTTGCCTAACGTTGGCATCAGCGACGGGGGAGATGGTGGAAACTACTCCGCTAAAGGTTTGATTGGGGAATGAGTCTAGGCGGACATTTACGGGGCTACCGATGGAAAAATCTCCTAAATCTAGTTCTGAGACGGATATTTGAACTTTTACTTGGCTAAAATCACCAATGCGCAGTATTTCCCCCCCAGGTTGCACGAGGTTTCCGGGTTGAGTAAGTCTTTCGAGGACTCGTCCTGCATTACTAGCACTGATTTGGGTGTAGTTAAGTCTTTGTTGGGCTTCGGCAATGATGGCTTCTTGGCTTTGAATTCTACCGTCGATGGCGGCTACGGAGGATTCCCTTACCCTCACCTGGGATTGGGCAGATGATACGTCTTGGAGGGCTGTTCTTTCTTCGGTTTTGGCTACTTCTAATTCCCTACGGGCGATCGCCCCTTCTCGGTTTAATTCTTCAAATCGGTTAACGTCGGCTTGGGCTTGTTGCAATCTGATACGGGCTGATTCTACCTGAGATTGAGCGTCATTTATTTCGGCAACGGCTCTTAGTCTTTCTGCCCTTAAACTAGATAGTTCCCCTTGCGCTCGGGTGAGGGCGGATCGTAAAATGGTGTCGTCTAATCTAGCAATGGTTTGTCCTGTGCTGAGGGTATCCCCTACATCCACCGCTAAACTCAGTAATTGTCCTTCTACTTGCGATCGCACTATAACTTCCCTTACGGGTTGGGTTGTGCCGATGTATTCCCTAGGGTCTTCAAGGTTTTGTCGATGAACCCTCACCGCATCCACAGAGGGTTGAGTTGATCTGCCTTGTCCTCCCCTTTGGGGTTGGGCTTGGGTCGTATCTTCCGCCATACAACCCCCTAGAAATGCACACAAAAGGGCGATCGCACATAGTTTACTGATTCTATTTACCACCATGGGAATCCTGAGCTAGTTTGAAAATAAAATTATTTTTACGGACTAAGTCTTAAGTTTTGTAAATTCTAAGACGGCTTTATTCTATCACAGGAATTTTTTTTTGTAGTTGACATGGAAGTATTTGAGAAACAAAATTGTCAACCCGTTATAGCTATTGAAGAATGGCTATATGTGGGCAGATCACTGGTTAGTTTATAATGGATGGTTAACAGCAAAAAAGGTCAATTTGTACCATAGTCTTGAGAACTGATAAACTAAAGATGTATTTCTAAAACTTTAAAACAGTTTTATCTCCCTAAAATTAAAGACTTACAGCTAATTAAATTATTATAAAAAAGAAATGGCAGAATCATATTTAATAGATAAATTAAACTCCGTTGAAACAACCTTTAACGAGTTGACAAGACGATTAGGAGATCCAGATATAGCAACGAATCCGGGGGAATTACAAAAAATTGCTAAAATGCGTTCCTCCCTAGAAGAGACGGTGATTACTTACAGTGAATGGAAACAAGCCCAAGAGGAATTGAAAGGAGCAAAAGAGATTTATAAAGAATCAAATGCTGACCCTGAAATGAAAGAAATGGCAGGGATGGAAATTCAAGAATTAGAAGAACAAATTGAACAACTAGAGGCAAAATTAAAAGTATTATTACTGCCCCGAGATCCTAATGATGATAAAAATATTATGCTAGAAATTAGGGCCGGTACTGGGGGGGATGAAGCTAGTATCTGGGCTGGGGATTTGGTGAGAATGTATTCTCGCTATGCAGAATTAGTGAACTGGAATGTCAAACTATTGAGCGAATCCCCTGCGGAGATGGGGGGCTTTAAAGAGGCTATTCTGGAAATTACTGGGGATAATGTTTATAGTCAATTAAAATTTGAAGCGGGGGTACATCGAGTACAGCGAGTACCATTGACCGAAGCTGGGGGAAGGGTTCACACATCGACCGCTACCGTTGCCATTATGCCTGAAGTGGATGATGTGGAGGTGCAAATTGACCCTAAAGATATTGAGATGACTACGGCTCGTTCTGGGGGTGCTGGAGGACAGAACGTAAATAAGGTAGAAACGGCGGTGGATTTAATGCACAAACCCACAGGAATTCGTATTTTTTGTACCGAGGAGCGATCGCAACTTAAAAACCGTGAAAGGGCGATGCAGATTTTACGGGCAAAACTCTATGAGATGAAACTGAAGGAGCAACAGGATTCCGTAAGTTCTATGCGTAAATCTCAGGTAGGTACGGGGGCAAGGTCTGAAAAAATCCGCACCTATAATTATAAAGATAATCGAGCAACGGATCACCGTTTAAATCGCAACTTTGACCTTAATTCCGTTTTAGAGGGTAAAATTGTTGATGTGATTCAGGCTTGTATTGCTCAAGATCAACAAGAAAGGTTAGAGGAAATGGCCGCTTCCCCTGATACGGCTCAAGCACTTTTAGGATAGGTGACAATGGTTTACGGTTGTAGATTGATAATCTAAACATTCTTTTCTATTTTTTTAACCTATCTATTTGTTTCAAAACGCTGTTTTTTCTTAGTAATATTTCAGCGTTTTTATTATGGTATTTTAAATCACTCTATTTTTTATTTTGGGTAATTTAAATGATTGTTTTGTTAGTTGTTAATCGTTAATTAATTATTCATTATGGATAACTTATATATATATATTATTACTGCCTTAATGCCCCTATCAGCACTGTTATTAATATTACAACCAAATCCTTATTATGCTCTAGTTATTCGGGGAATCTTAGGGGCTGTTGCCGTATTGGTCTATGTTATTTTGGGGGGAGCAGATGTGGCACTGACGGAAGCCTTAGTGGGAACTTTACTAACCATTGCCCTTTATGTTATTGCCATTCGTTCATCAATGATTGTGAAAATAGGGGTGCTGACGGAAAATGAAACTTCTACGGAGTTAAAAGAAATTAAGGATAAATTAAAGGAGGTTATTGCTCAACATTATTTAAGGTTGGAATTACTAACCTATGATACAGAAAAACAGTTAAATTATGCCCTTGAAAATGAAGATATTCATGGTATTATCACCAATGATAAATCATTAGAAAATCATCCAACAAATCCTTATAATACTATTGTTAGGATTCCTAGAATTTATGAAATTATCCAACCAGAAATTAACTATGTTTTTATGGATAAAAAGTTAGAAGGAGCGATAAAAAGTTAAGTTTTTAATATCATGTTATAGCAATTATAATGCTAACAAAATGCTCAATAATCCCCCGTAAATTTGGGAAATTGAAGATAGGAGACATACCCATAACCATGAACAACGCTATAACTATTAATTATTTCACCAATGAAAGTTACTATTCAAAAATTGTGTCAGTGGAAACAGGAAAAAAAACCCATCGTATGTTTAACCGCTTGGGATTATGCCATCGCATCCTTGCTTGATAATGCCGACATTGACTTAATTTTGGTGGGTGATTCCCTTGCTATGGTGGCCCTGGGGCATACGAATACGCTACCGATTACCCTGGAGGAGATGATACATCATACCAAGGCGGTGTGTCGGGGGGTAAAACGTTCCTTTGTGGTGTGTGATTTACCTTTTCTCACTTATCAAACCAGTGTTACCCATGCCATTGAGTCGGCGGGGAAAATTATTAAGGAAACCAATGCCGATGCTGTGAAACTAGAGGGGGGTTATCCTGCCATGGTGGAAACGGTTGGTAGATTAACGGAAATCGGGATTCCTGTGATGGCTCATGTGGGTTTAACTCCTCAGTCTGTAAGGGTTTTGGGTTATAAGCAACAGGGAAAAAGTGCGATCGCCCAGGAAACTATTTTTAATCAAGCGGTAGCCCTTGAAAAAGCAGGGGCTTTTGCCATCGTGTTGGAGCATATGACAGCGGATTTGGCCCAAAAAATTACCGATACCCTTTCCATTCCTACCATTGGCATTGGGGCGGGGAAGGGTTGTGATGGACAGGTGTTGGTAACGGCGGATTTACTTGGTTTGTCAGCAAAATCTCCCCCCTTTGCTAAGGCTTATACCGATTTAAAAACCATCATTTCTGATTCAGTTACTCAGTATGCGGAGGATGTGCGATCGCACCATTTTCCCCATTAGGTAATTGTTTATGCCCTTGAACCTCCCCCGCCTGAAGGCAAGGGGATTCCCATATAGACTCTTAACTAGACCGTAGTCCCCGTCAGAACGCCGTTACTGGGCTGTTTATTTTACTTCCACGGGCGTACCGACCGCAGAAGGATCAAAAAATTTATTTATTTTTTCGACTTTGCTATCAATGCTTTAACTTACCAAGCGCGTCACCATTACATTTTCTTGGGCGATAT